>NZ_JBNNXU010000020.1:0-108185 GCF_052873915.1 Photobacterium sp. DNB22_13_2 | reverse complement strand
ATTCTTTTGTTGACTATCATTTCACGAGTGCCCACACAGATTGCATGGTCAAATTGTTAAAGAACAATACTGATTGGATGGCGGCTTAAGTTGCCGTGCTCCGTGTCAGTGAGGTCGCATTATAGGGAGTTATGATAAGCTGGCAAGCCTTAAATCAACAAAAAACGTCCCAGCCAACCTGTTCGGACACTATTTAAACAGCGACATCCTTTTTCGCTCTTTAAAAGAACAAGGTACCACTTGGGTACCTTGGCTAACATTGACGATGCAAAAAGGTTAAGGCTTGTATTTGGTATCCATTACAGTAACAGGCTCATAGCTCTTTCCTTTCTTCACAGCCTTCAATGTAGCTTTCTTAACGTCCTGATCAATCCAGTACACCCCAAGGTCAGATAAGCCACCAATGGTAAACAACTGCTCTGTTTTCTGTTGCATCGGCTGCTCTGGATATTTCATCCAACGCCAGTAGCCCTCTCGAATGTAGGGCGACATCACCCCAGGCACAATCACAGTCGCTTCATGGACCTGCTTTTGGATCTCGCGAGACAATGCCTGCTTTTCCGGTGTTGAAAACACAGAGCGATAACTCATTATCAACCTATCCAACTCAGGTGTACTGTAATTGGTAAAGTTATTGTTCTGTGGCTTACCCGCATTGTCACTGTGGAAATACTCCCAATATTGCGGACGAGGAGCAGTTCCCATCGAGTGGTATGAGATTTCATGTTTTTTCTCAAGTGCAAACTTGAAAGCCGAAGAGCCATCCACCAGATTCATTGTCAGCTCCAAGCCAGCGGCTTTCGCCTGCTCTTTTAAATAAGCTAACTGCGGAGTGACAACCTGATGGCTATAAGTCACAGCAAAACTCAAACGCTGGTTGTCCTTGTTAACACGGATGCCATCACCACCAATACGATCGAATCCTGCCAGCTCGAAATACTTAATTGCTGATCCCGGTTCAAAAGGTAATGGCAATAGACTCTCATTGGTAAACGCACCTTGTCCTATCCCGAGTCCTTGCGGCTTACGGCTAAAGTCACCACGGAAGATATTCTTATTCAACCCGTCGATATTCAGCGCATAGGCGATACCTTTACGGATATTGATATTTTCCAGTAGAGGCTTGTCGGTATTGAGCCAAAAACTCCCCGCCCCCAGTTCCATCTGGTTATAGCCCCAGAATTTATGGATATAACCTTTTTTAAATGGTTCCGACTGACTCTTTTCATACCAAAGCTCAGGCCGCCCCAGCGCATAAACGTCTAGATCGCCTTTTTCAAAATGTTTGAAGGCAATATCCTCATCACGGATGATTTTGATCCTAACTTTCTCGGCATTATACCTGTGCTTATAATAGCGGTTGGTATACCCCCACCAATCCTCACCAATATGCTGCATGGTGATAGATTTGCCTTTCTTTACCTTACCGACATGATAAGCACCGAGTGTCGGCTCTGCCTTGAAGTTGTAGCTACGGACGAAATTATCGTCTACCCCGTCTTCATTCTTATCGGTCTTGGGCTGATAGAAGTGTTCGGCACGAGGCTTAAGACGATGGCTAAAATACAGCAATGCGGCCTTATCAAGTTCTTTGCCATGAACAACCTTTATGGTGTGGCGATCCAATGCTTCGATTTTCTCTATCTGGGTACTGTAGTAAGTGTTATACCAAGGGTCGATAATGTCTTTGGAACGGTAAAAGTCGAGCATGTAGCTGAAGTCAGTCGCCTTCAACGGCTCACCATCAGACCATTTCGCCGCCGGATTCAATTTCAAGTAAAGTGTTTTGTTATCTTGGCCAAAGGCCCAATGGGTAGCGATATCCGGAATATAGGCCAAAGTATCGGGATGACGTTGCAACAACTGCGGCTGTTTATCCAGCAACCAAACCCGAAAAGCACCATTGCCATCAGGCCCTACGGTGCGAAATGTTTGCGGAAAACTCGGCAGTGAGGTTCGCAACGTGCCTCCAAATTTTGCATCAGGAGACGCAAACAACGGCTCGTCATTGTTTGTCTGCCACTGAATATCGCTGGGTAAAGCAGCCCAAGAGAGCGCAGGCAGCAATAAGTATGTTGCCGTTAAAATCCGTTTCATACCCTATTCCTTAGTTAATATCAGGCCACATGGGCATTGCTTGCGGGCCTTTTGCGCCTCCTGTCACGAGGGTGAGTGATCGGGATGGCCGACAGTAGCTTCTTGGTATAATCAGCCTGCGGGTTACTGTATATTTCCCGGGCATCACCCATCTCAACCACTTTGCCAAAATACATCACCGCCACGCGATCGGAGATATGCTTCACTACCGAGAGGTCGTGGGAAATGAAGATGATGGCCAAATTCATTTCCTGCTGAAGCTGCAGCAATAAGTTCAGAATCTGGGCTTGGACCGACACATCCAGTGCCGATACCGACTCATCGCAGATCAGTAGTTTGGGCTTGAGGGCAATCGCACGGGCGATCCCTATTCGCTGGCGCTGCCCCCCAGAAAACTCATGCGGGTAACGATTAGCGGATTCCTCCGGCAAGCCCACTTTGACCAATAATTCTTTCACCCACAGCTTTCGCTCCACCGGCGTACCAACCTTGTGGATAATAAAAGGCTCTTCCAAAATCATCCCGACGGTATGGCGCTGGTTGAGCGACTCCATCGGATCTTGAAAAACGATTTGCAAGTCTTTACGCAGAGGGCGCATCTCTTTAGCGGAGAGCTGAGTAATATCTTTACCCTCGAAGAAAATTTTACCGTTAGTCGGTTCATAAAGCTTGAGGATCGTCCGGCCTAAGGTACTCTTACCACAGCCAGACTCCCCCACCAGTCCCAAGGTTTCACCTCGAGCAACGGAGAAAGACACCCCGTCGACAGCTTTCACCGTATAGCCTTTTTTAAAAATCCCTTTTCCAGAAACAAAGTGCTGCTTGAGGTTTTCTATCCTTAGTAACTCTGTCATTTCATTCTCCCTTTACCGCTCAATCTATACCGCTCAGCCTAGTCCCTGCCTACCCCTTTCCTATCCCTTGAATTCGGGGAACAAAGTGACATCTATAGGTTTAATTTCAATCGGCTGCTTTGGCTCATTATCCAAACTAGGCATCAACCCCATTAAGCGTTCGGTATAGGGGTGCTGGGGATTGTCGAACAAATCAAAAATGTCGGCGAATTCCACCACTTTCCCGCCGTACATCACCACAACGTCATCACAAATTTCAGCAACGACACCCAAGTCATGGGTAATGAAGATCACAGACATACCTGTTTCTTGCTGGAGATCGTTAATCAGGTCAAGGATCGAGGCCTGCACAGTGACATCCAATGCCGTTGTTGGTTCATCACAAATAAGTATGTCAGGTTTACACGCCAGTGCCATGGCAATCATTACCCGCTGACGCATCCCTCCCGAAAGGTTATGCGGGTATTCCTTGAGCCGTTTCTCCGGCATTGGGATTTTAACCTTCTTGAGCATATCCAAGGCGTACTGATTCCGATCCCCCTTGTTAAGCTCAGGTCGGTGCAACTCAAGCACTTCGATCAGCTGGCGGCCAACCGAGTGCACGGGATTGAGTGCGGTCATCGGATCCTGGAAAATCATCGAAATCCGGTTCCCCCGCATGGCATACATGTCTTCCGCAGGCAGCGTCACCAAATCGGTCCCGCGGTACAGGATCTTGCCGCCAACGACCTGACCGTAGGGCTTAGGCAGCAAGCCCATGACCGACATTGCCGTCACACTTTTACCGCATCCTGATTCGCCGACAATGCCCAATGTCCGGCCTTTGCGAACATCGAAGCTGACGCCATGGAGGATTTTGACAATACCTTCATCGGTAGTGAACTCCGTCTCCAGCCCTTGAACACTTAAAATTACATCATCTTGCATAGTCGACCGACCTTACAGCTTATAGTTGTCATCGATCACAGTGACCGGTTCAAAGGTTTTGCCTTTCTTCATCGCAGAAAGAGTGGCTTTTTTGTCTTCCTCATCAATCCAGAACGTGGCCAAGTCAACGACTGAGAACAAAGAGCTCGTCTGCTTGGTCATGGCCGGAGTAGGATATTTCAACCAACGCCAATACCCTTCTCGGGTATAGGGCACCATGTAGCCAGGAACAATCAGGAACTCATCAGAGACAATTTTCTGAATTTGATGGGATACGGTTTGTTTCTTCTCAAGATCAAATTCGTTGTTATAGCTGTCGATCAATTTGTCCATTTCTGGTGAGCCAAAGTTGGTATGGTTGTTCGTCTGCGGTTTGGCATTGACCGAATGTAAATACTCCCAGTAAGCCGGAATCTCTCCGCCCCCCATATTGATAAATGCCAAATCATGCTTCTTCTCTAACACATACTTGAATGCCGAAGAACCATCGACAAGATTAAGCGTTAATTCAAGACCCGCTTTTTTCGCCTGCTCTTTCAGATAAGCAATTCTCGGTGTATGCGGCTGGTAACCATAGGTAATAGCGAAGCTCAAACGCTCTCCGCTGGCGTTTATCCTGATCCCATCCGGTCCAATCTTGTCAAAGCCTGCTTTGACAAAGTACTCAGCTGCCAACTCAGGATCAAAGGTCGGTGCTTTATTGTCACTACGATCATAGCCACCATGGCCGAACCCCATACCATGTGGCTTACGGGCATAATCGCCACGCAAGACATTGGCAATCATGCCATCGAAGTCGGTGGCGTAAGTGACCCCGGCACGGACATGGCGGTCGTCAAGCAATGGCTGGGCAGTATTGATCCAAAGTCCACCAGCACCTTGTACAACCTGGTTATACCCCCAAAATTTATGTATATACCCATCTTGGTACGGCTTGGTATTGGCTTTTTCATGCCAAAGACTGGGTAAAACCAGACCAAAGGTGTCTAAGTTGCCTTTCTCGAAATGCTTGCGGGCAATGTCACTATCGCGGATCACCGTATAACGCACTTTCTCGACGTTATAGCGGTTCTGGTAATAGCGATTGCTGTAACCCCACCAATCTTCCCCAACATGCTTGAAGGTCACGCTCTTGCCTTTCTTGACCTTGTCCATGAAATAAGGACCGGTTGTCGGCTCGCTCTTGAAGTTGTAACGTCGAACAAAGTTATCGTCGATACCGTCGTTATTTTCATCTTTCTTTGGCTTAAAGAAGTGCTCAGGCCTTGGCTGCAAGCCGTTGCTTGGCAGGTTGATCTGCACCATCAGCTCATCATTGGTCATTTTGGTGACAGACTTCACCGCGATGGTGTAATCATCGAGCTTGACGACATCCTCGATCTTGTTGGTGAAGAAATCGTTGTACCAAGGTGAAATAATGTCTTTCGAACGGTAATACTTCAGCATAAACAGATAATCATCGGCGGTAACCTTCTCGCCATCCGACCAACGAGCGCTGGGATCCAGCTTGAAGTACACGGTCTGGTTATCATCACCAAAGGCCCATTCCTGTGCCAACTGAGGGATCCACTTTCCAGTATTGGGATGACGTCCAGCCAGTTTGGGAACCCCGTCCATAAAATGATGACGAAGTCCTGAATTGGAATCCGGGCCGACACTGCGTAAGGTCTGCGGAAAACTGGCCATATGTGTGCGTAACGTGCCACCGAACTTGGCTTCAGGAGAAGCAAACAACGGCTCCTCCATGTTGGACACCCACGTCAAATCTGCGGGTAGTTCTGCCGCCTGCGCAGCACTTCCGAGTGCCGCGATGATCGCGACAGCTGACAGTTTGAGCATGTTTTTCATTATTAATATCCTTATTTCAACAGCTGCAAGCCAAGGTTATACATAGCGGGTAAATTTCTTCGGATCGAAGGCAGCCCGAATCGCCTCACCAATGAAGGTCACCATGACCAACACCAAGACAATCGATGACACGACCGAGGCCACAATCCACGGAGAATCCAGGTTTGATTTACCCTGCTGTAGCAGCTCCCCCCAGCTCGGGGTGGGTGGCATTAGGCCGAGGCCAAGGTAATCCAACGCGGTCAGCGCTGTAATGTTGGCGGCAATGGTAAACGGCGCCAACGTCACAATCATGACCATGGTGTTAGGCAAGATGTGATGGAAGATAATACGGACAGTTGATGCACCTAGCGCCTTAGCGGCCATCACATATTCCCGTGCAGACTCCTTGTAGGTCATGGTACGCATGTACCAGGTCATCCCCATCCAGCCAAACAACACGTTGATGCCGACAAATAATGCAAAGGTCGGTTGGGTTATCGATACCAGGATCATAATGACATAGAGGAAAGGCACCATTGACCATACCTCTATCAAGCGTTGGACAAACAAATCAAATTTGCCTCCGAAAAAGCCCATTGCGCAACCGACCGCGGTACCAATGGCATAAGAAACCGCCATGGTGATCAGCGCAAAGCCCATCGCAGTGCGAAAACCGTAGACTAAACGGGCGAGAATATCCCGACCAATAACATCGGTTCCCAAATAATGCTTACCGGCAACACTCGGGGCGGTAGGTGGATAATCACCGGAAAAGTCCTGCTCATAGGGGTTCCAAGGCACCAGAGGCATCACCACAAAGTTATCCCCGCCCTGCTCAGCAAAGAGTTGCTGGAGTGCGCGGTAATCAACCTCACTGGATGATGCCTGACCAAACTCAGTACCGAGACGGACATCGGACAGCACCGGAAAGCTGTATTCGCCATTGTATTTGACCACCAGCGCCTTGCTGTTGATCAACAGCTCGGCAAACAGCGACAACACCAACAGGCATGAAAGCAGCAGGAAAGACCAGTAGCCACGCTTAATTTCTTTGAAGCGCTTGATCTTTTTCAGTGTTAGAGGGTTTAATTTCAACATGATCAAGCTCCAAACTTCACTCGAGGATCAACCAAGGCAACACAGATATCGGAGATAATATTGCCCATTAACAGCATGGCAGCATTGATAGCCACGATGCCCATCACGACCGGGTAATCCCGCTCGATAATCGACTCATAGCCAAGCAAGCCAATCCCATCGATATTGAAAATAACCTCAATTAAGAAAGAGCCGGTCATGAAAAATAACAGCGAATTACCAAAATGGCTGGCAATCGGGATCAAACTGTTGCGCAGGGCATGTTTGCGTACTGCCTTTTTAAACGGCAGCCCCTTGGCAATTGCGGTACGGATATAGTCGGATGACAAGTTCTCCATCAGGTTATTTTTCATGGTCATGGTCAAGGTGGCAAAGTCACCGATCAGATAACAGATCAGCGGCAGCACCGCATGCCACATCACATCCCTAGCCCGCTCAACAAAGGTTTCGTAATCATCGTAATCATCACCCGCGAATCCCCCCATCGGGAACCATTCGAGGTGGTAGCTAAATAAGGTAATGAGCAGGACACCCACCACATAACCGGGTAAGGCGTAGCCAACAAAAATCAAGATCGACGAGCCGGAATCAAATACCGAACCGTGCTTGAGCGCCTTGTAGTAACCGAGGGGGATCGAGATGAAATAACTGATGAAAAACGTCATGCCACCATAGAACAGTGATACCGGTAATCGCTCGGCAATCATATTGGAGACCGGCTCGTAATAACGGGTCGATTCACCGAAGTCCAACACCATCAACTTGCCCAGCCATTCGGTATAGGCTTCCACAACGGGTTTATCCAAGCCATAAAAGGCGTTCAGCTCGGCAATCTGATCTTCAGACAGTGCAGAGTTACCACCAGCCGACGTCATCGCGGCGGCACCATCACCTTGTGCCTGCATATTGGCCAGCATCCGTTCGACAGGCCCGCCGGGCACGAAACGGGTAATGGCAAAGATAAGGATCGTGATCCCTAAAAACGTCGGGACAACCAATGCCAATCGACGCAAGAAATATGACAGCATGTTTTAACTACTCCATGTCAAACAGGCAAACCTTTCAGTTAACTACCAGTAAATAAGTCCTTCCTGAGTAAACACACGACAGGAAAGTGATTGGGCGGCATCAATTATTCTTCAATTTATCCATAAATACAGTGGATTACACTCCCCCTCAACCAAGGGTGATCATTTTGAACCGAATTTGTCACATTCTATCGCATGGTCAAAAAAATATTAAAAAAAAGATAAAACTCTGTGAATTTTATAAAAAACAGACTTACCAACAAAAATCAGCATGCAGCTCTATCGTATTTCTACCTACTTACGCTGAATAAAAATCTCGCCTTTACATCCTCCCTAGCTATAGGTATACGCCAGAAGCAAAAACAACACCAAAAGCCACATTCTTTAACGGCATTTATGAATATCTATTCACCAACATCAAAAATAACATAATCACCTGCGCTTTAACAAATCAGCAATAAAAGGCACCACCCACCCCTCCCCAGGCGACATTATCCTTTAACAAAGAAATTTCTGTAGCTACTGGTTATAAAGCAAAATTTACCTTTGCATACAAAGCACTATACAGCATGAAAATCCGATAATTGCACATTCGCAGTTTAACACTCCGTTTTATTTTTATGGCGAAACAAATACCACTGGTTTGACTTCAACTTTTTGCTTCATGTATATCTTGCCCCGCGGCGTTAACAAAAAGTTAATGCTCGATTGGCCCTATCTCGGCCAAATCACAGGAAGGATAATAACGGAGCAGCAAGGATGAATAAAAAAACAACAGCCTTATCTATTGCTATCAGCCTCGCGCTGGGTTCAGGCTTTATTAGCACTGCCGCCCACGCTGAAGAGCAGCAGGTTGAGAAACTGCAAAAGATGAAGGTCACAGGATCGCGTATTTCAACCACGGACATGGAAGGTCCGAACCCAGTGGATGTTTATACCGCTTCTGATATTGCAGATATGGGCGCTGTTAGTGTTGATGATGTTCTTCGCGGCTTAACTCAGAATGGCTCCGGCAGTTATGGTAATAATGCCACCAATAGCTTTGCAGCAGGTACTTCAGGTGTTTCATTACGCGGGCTAGGTTCAAGTCGTACATTGGTATTGCTAAATGGCCGCAGGGTAGCCAACTACGCCTTTGGCCAGAACATGAATGATACTTTCGTTGATCTCAACAGCATCCCTCTTTCTGCCGTTGAGCGTATCGATGTACTAAAAGACGGTGCATCAGCACTCTATGGCTCTGATGCAATCGCCGGTGTTATCAATATCATTCTAAAAAGAGATTACGAAGGTTTTGAAATTAAAACAAAATCAGGCGTAACGTCCGAAATGGACGGTGAAGAGTTAAATGCAACGATTACTGCAGGTAAAACCTTCAACGATGATCAAACCAATATCATGGTGTCATTTAATGCCGTAAATAAAGGCAACATCATGCGTGAAGACCGTAGTAATACATCAAGCGCAGATCTTTCCGACAGAGGCGGGTTCGACTGGACTTCAAGCCGAGGAAACCCTGGGTACGCTTTTGATGTTGATGGTAATTACCTTGGTGCGCTATGTGGACAGGATGCCAACGGCAATGAATTAAGTTGTAACTATGATTACGCCTCTGACATTGCCATGATCCCTGAAAGTAACCGCTATAGTTTACTAAGTACGCTGAACCACCAGCTTAATGATGATGTGAATTCTTTTCTTGAATTGGCATTAAACCGTGTAGAAACAACCACTATCTCAGCACCAACGCCTACTGATGAAAATGACGGTATTATCGTGGCAGCTGACAACCCCTTTAATACATTTGGCCAAGATGTAAAACTGCGCCATCGTATGACGGCAGCTCCTAACCGTGTCAACGACGTAACAACCGACTCAGCTCGGATCGTGACTGGATTAGAAGGCCTTAGTTACTGGGGTGAGCGCGATATCGAGTGGAATGCCGATGTTGGCTACCACTATACCCAGACAAAAAATGTTGGCTCTGGCTACATCAACAGAGCAGCTTATCAAGCGGTGATAGACAATGGCACTTACAACCCTTTCTCTCCCCATAATAGTGCCGACTCAATTGCTCCTGCTGTAACCAAAACAACACGTAAAGGTAAATCCCAACTTGCTTTCCTTAATGCCGGTGCTGCAATGCCAGTCTATGAATTACCCGCCGGTGATATTCAAATGGCCTTCGGTGGTGAATTCCGTTACGAGTCCGCAGAAGATACCCCAGACAGTCAAGTCGCTGCAGGTGAGATTATCGGCTCTGGTGGTACCAGCTCCAAAGGCGATCGCAATGTAATCGCAGCATATACCGAGTTTATGATCCCGGTGCACGAAACCACTGAGCTACAACTAGCTGGGCGATTCGAACACTACAACGATTTCGGTAGCGCATTCAGCCCCAAAGCCGCGATACGTTTCCAACCTCATGAAATTGTTGTTTTCCGAGGGTCATACAGCCAAGGCTTTAAGGCTCCAACCCTACCAGAGCTTTATATGGGAAGCTCAACAAGCTACCAAAATCTTGTTGATACAACTGGTGAGGCAGCACAATTTAAAGTTGTTAGCTCTGGTAACGAAGATCTAGAAGCTGAAAAATCTGAATCTTTCAACTTTGGTGTCGTCGTTGAGCCAATCGAAGATCTAAGCATCACAGCTGATATTTACCGAATTACCAATAAAGACAAAATTGGCCGCTTAAGTAGCCAAGACTTGATTGACAACGATAGTCCGAACGTCATTCGCGATGACGGCGGTAATATTGTTCAAATCAACAATGTCTACCTCAACCTTGATGAACAAGAGGTACAAGGTATCGACATGGGTATTGACTATACCTACGAAACCTTGACCTATGGCAGCTTCGATTTCAGCCTGAACGGTAGCTACATTGATTCATTCAAGATCACTGACAGTGATGGTGTTACAACAGAAACGGCAGGTAAAGATACAGGCGGTGTCGAAGGTGGTGGTCCTCGCTTCAAAGGTAACGGTAGCGTGATTTGGGCATACCAAGAATTCAAATTCGTAAACCGTATCAACTATACCCACAGTTACGATGCACTCTACGAAACGGATAAATTCACCGAAATTGATAGCCTAACCACTTGGGATACTCAGCTTGCCTATAGCGGCATTGAACAAATGAAAATTGCATTTGGCATTAATAATGTTACTGATGAGCTAGCCCCATTTAGTAACGATTCAAACGGCTACGACATTGTCGTACACAGCAACGTCGGCCGCTTTGTCTACCTCGACCTATCATACCAATTTTAATAGCACAGGCGCGGGCGAGACCCGCGCCTATTCCTGACTGACAAACACTAAAGACAAGGATGCACCTATGACTATCAAGGAATTTGGCGTTAGTGCAATCACTGCCGCCATACTGACCCTGAGTACAGCCGCCTATGCCGCTGACTCCGGTTCGGTCGTAGCCTCGCAGGCCAAGGCCGACAAATCTGCCGCCTCCTCACAGGTCAAAGTCGACAAATACGCCGACAGCACAGAATCAATGCTGGCAGAATACAAGAGCTTGCTGCGCCAGATTGACAGTATGAAGATCTACAACACCCAGATCAGCCGTATGGTTGACTCCCAGCAAGGTGAGCTGGACTCACTCAACCGCCAGATCGCCCAAATTGACCAAACAGCAATGGAAGTGGTACCGCTGACCCTCAAGATGATCGATGCGCTCGATGAATTCGTTGCCCTAGACCTTCCCTTCCAAACGGAAGAGCGCAGCATCCGTATCACCGAACTTCATAAACTGATGGATCGGGCAGATGTCACCACCTCGGAAAAATTCCGCAAAGTTATGGAAGCCTACCAGATAGAAGAAGGTTTCTCGCGTTCAATCGAATCTTACAAGGCCAGCCTGGAGCGTAGCGGCGAAACCGTAACTTACGACTTCCTGCGTATTGGACGTACCGCCCTGTTGTACCAATCTCCTGATGGTGGTGAAACCGGTATGTGGAATCAGCAGACCCGTCAGTGGGAAACCCTGCCGCAACACTACCGTATTGCTGTCCAGCAAGGTCTGCGCATTGCCAAGAAGCAAGCGCCACCAGCCCTAATCAAATTGCCTGTATTCACCGGGGAGGAAGGATAATGAAGAGATTTAAAACACTGGCTGCCGCCCTGCTTGCAGGCTTAATCCTGTCCGCTCCGGCCCAAGCGGAAAACCCAACCTCACTGTCTCAATTGCTACAATCGGTGAAATCCGACAGCATCGCCGAGTCCAAAGAAAACCAACAACGTGAGGCCGAGTTCAAAGCTAACCGCGACCAGCAAGCGGCTTTGCTCAAGCAGGCCCGCACTGAGCTAGAAGCCGAAACCGTACGTGGCGACCAGCTCAAAGCAAACTTCGATGCCAATGACAAGTCACTGACCGAACTGACCGACACGCTACGCCAGCGCACCGGAACCCTTGGTGAAATGTTCGGTGTCGTCCGCCAGTATGCTGGTGAATTCAAAGGCCTCTTCTCCACCTCACAAAATGCCGTCTTGTTCCCAGAGCGCGCTGCCGTGCTAACTAAATTGGCCGAGAGCAAGGAGCTGCCTTCAAGCCAGGAATTAGAAGCCTTCTGGCACACCGTACTACAGCAGATCATCGTCTCTGGCGAAACCACAACCGCACCAGCTACCGTGGTATACGGCGAAGGCAAAGAAGCAGTTCGCGATGTCACCCTTGTTGGTGAATTCAATGCCATTGCCGATGGGAAATACATTACCTACGTACCGCAAACCGGCAAGTTCGAAGAACTATCGCGCCAACCTGGCAAGAACATTATGCGAAATGTAACGGGTTTCGAGGCTGCCGATAGCAGCTACGAACCATTGTTCATCGACCCCTCCCGTGGCGTGATCCTATCGCTGTTGGTGCAGAGCCCTACGGTTCAAGAACGTATTGATCAGGGCGGCATCGTCGGCTATGTGATTCTGGGCATGGGTGCTATTGGTGCGCTTGTCGCCTTGTTCTGCTTCCTTCGCCTGACCATCATTGGCAGCAAGATGCGCCGCCAGACTAAGTCCGAGACAGTGATCAAAGGCAACCCGCTGGGTGAGATCATCGAAGCCTACCTTGGCCACAACGGCAATAACCTGGAAGATCTGGAAGCCAAGCTCGATGAAGTGATCCTACGCAATGCCCCGAGTATCGAACGCTTTGTCGGCTCCATCAAACTATTTGCCTCCGTCGCCCCACTACTCGGCCTGCTGGGTACCGTGATGGGGATGATTGGCACCTTCCAAGCTATCACCCTGTTCGGTACCGGAGATCCAAAACTGATGGCCGGCGGGATATCCGAAGCCCTTGTAACTACGATGCTAGGTCTGGTTGTCGCCATTCCGCTGCTGTTCTTCTATACCTTGGTCCACAGCAAGAGCCGCCGTTTGGTGCAAACTCTTGAAGAGCAGAGCGCTGGGTACATTGCCCGCTACCAGGAAAAACTGCACCCTGCCGAGAAGTAAGGAGGCACTATGTGGTGGTTAATTGAAGAGCTGGAATCAATCCGGCGCTTCCTCGGCATGGGTGGAGATGTCCTGATGGCCATCTTCGTCCTCAGCCTAATGCTTTGGACGGTTTTGCTCGAACGTTGGTTCTACTTTGCCGCCGTCCTGCCCCGAGCGATGAAAAAAGTCGAGGCACAGTGGTCTACACGGCCAGAGCACCAAAGCTGGAGTGCCAAGATGATCCGTCAGGAGATCATCTCTAAGCAAGATATCGAAAACAAACGCGGCCTACCTATCATCAAGGTGCTGATCGCTCTTTGTCCCCTACTGGGCCTACTCGGTACCGTGGTCGGGATGATACAGGTATTCGATATTCTGGCAGTGACAGGTACAGGAAGCCCCCGCGCCATGGCGTCGGGGATCTCAAAGGCAACAATCCCAACATTGGCAGGCATGGTCGCCTCTTTATCCGGGTTATTTTTCAGCTCCCGGATCGATCACCTTGCCAAAGTCTCTACCCAGAAACTGGAAGACACGTTGAAGCACATTGCCTAAGTAAATGGAATTTAGAGGTATAGGTCATGAAAAGACGTTACAGCAGCGAGAGCAGTGACGAAGCAGCTATCGATATGACCCCGATGCTCGACATCGTATTTATCATGTTGATCTTCTTTATTGTTACCACTTCTTTTGTCAAGGAAGCCGGTATTGATGTCAACCGCCCAAGCGCCAGCACCGCGCAAACCGTCAAGAAAGGCAACATCATGGTTGCTGTCGGTGCCGCCGGAGATGTGTGGGTCGATAAGCGTCGCGTTGAAGTCGATGCCGTTCGTGCCAATATCGAACGCCTGCGGGCTGAAAGCCCAGACGGAGCCGTGGTGATCCAGGCTGACGAGGAAGCCAAATCCGGTGTCGTCGTCAAAGTGATGGATCAGATAAGAATGGCAGGTGTCCAGAGCATCTCCATTGCCGCAACCAATAAGGATTAAGCCTATGCGGTATCTGGCCTCATTAGCACTGGCGCTCGTTGTCTCCCTAGGCTTGTTCTGGGGGATGGACAAGCTGGTAAACAAAGAGCGCCACGAGCTGGTGTCGGATGACGACCTGCGTATGGTCGACTTCATTCGCGTCAAATCGGAACAAAAAGTACAGGAGAAAAAACGCGAACTCCCGAAACCACCGCCACCGAAACGACCACCTCCGCCACCAGAGCTAAAGGTGACGTCAACGGTCAAGCCAGTGATGGAGCAAATCCCGATGGATATGCCAAACCTGGATCTGCCCGTCAATGTCACCGGCGGATCGGTCCTTGGTCACTACAGCCAAGGAGGCGGGGCACAAATGGCAGGAAATGGTGGACCTGTGCCACTAGCTACATTCCAGCCACAAATGCCGCGTAAAGCCGCCAGATCTGGCATTGAACAAGGCATTGTTATGCTGGAGTTTACCGTCAATGCCCGCGGTGCGGTCGAAGACATCAAGATACTCAAGGAGGCGCCACGCCGAATGGGATTGGGCAAGGCGGCGAGAAAAACCGTTTCGAAATGGACCTTCAAGCCGAAGCAGGTCGACGGCCAGGCCGTCAGTACCCGCCTGTCGCAGGAAATTGAGTTTTCAGTTAACTAAGGGAGTCACCCATGCAGAAATTTCAACAACATTTGCTGGCTTCTCTCTTTATCCTAACCGGTGCCCTTGCGGCACCGGCTATGGCCAAGGGAACTCCAGAGCTCAGTGACCGGACTTTCAAAACCGTCAACAAGGTCCAGGAGTTAATTGCCACAGAGAAGTACACGCAAGCTATCGATAAGCTAGAAACAGCCCTCGAGCGAACCAAGTCGAGAAAATACGACCGTGCTGTGTTACTGCAACAAATGGGCTTTTTATATTCCATGCAAGATAACTACAGCAAAGCTTCGCAGTTTTTTGCTAAGTCATTGGCTGAAGAAGCCCTTCCGGTACCGGTCGCCCAGCAAGTTCGTTATAGCTTGGCACAGCTTTACCTAGCCGAAGAACAATTTCAGCAATCAGTCAATGCCATGAAGCTATGGTTTGAGGTCGCCAAGACCACCGAGGAAAAGCCGAGTGCCCACGCCTATATCACACTTGCCAGTGGCTATGTCCAGATGGAGGATTACAAAAACGCTATCCCACCAGTCAAGCAGGCGATAGTGATGAGCCCGACCCCGAGCGAGTCATGGTATATGCTGTTGATGGCCTCCCACTATGAGCTAAAGCAGTTCAAGAGTGTCGCGGGTGTGCTGAAAACCCTAACGTCAAAGTATCCGCAGAAAAAAAGGTATTGGATGCAGCTTTCTGGCGTCTATATGGAGCTAAACCAGGAACGCAACTCACTGGCAACCTTGGAAAGTGCCTACAAGCTGGGGTTATTTGACGAAGAGAAAGAGTTCCTGCGCCTTGCTAACTTTCAGGCATACCGCGGGATCCCTTTCCGGGCAGCAAAAACACTGAAGCAGGAGATGGCCAATGGCAATATCAGTAACACGGTAAAGCACTTGGATAAACTCGCCAACTTTTGGCTGCAGGCCAAAGAGCTGGATCTGGCCATTACGGCTTACCGCAGCGCCTACGAGCAAGAGCCAACAGCCAGAACCCAGCTGAAAATCGCTCGTTTGATGCTGCAAGCCCAACAATATCGCCAAGCCACTGAGTTTGCCCTGCAGCCAGCGCCCGGTGCCGAGTCGGGTGACAAAGCCGAACTCGCCTACCTACGCGGTATGGCCCATTTCGAGCTCAACCAGCTTGGTAGTGCACTCAAGGCAATGAAAGTCGCCGCCCAGTCTGATGACATGAAAGGAGCGGCAGGGCCTTGGGTCACTTTCTTGCAAGATCAGGGCTAAGACTGTAGCCCTGCTGAACCACTTTACCTGTAATTGGTGTGAGTCAGTCGCACTGTTTGGGGAAGCTACTGCAGAACGCATTGGCTTCCCTTTTTTTAATAGGCACAAAAAAGGCCGCTATCGCGACCTTTTCCTGGCACTGGCATGCCAGTGCGTTGCCCTCTTTATAGGCTTTATCTATTGTTTCGCCACTCAGCGATTACTGTGCAGCCAGCCAAGCAGGCACATCGGCAACACTGTCTAGCACAGCATCGGCCAACTGCTCACCCTCAGCGGTTACCGGCTTGCCCGTACGCACCAAGATTTTGGTGCCAACTTCGGCCGCTTCGGCGGCTTTCATGTCATCGGCTTTGTCACCGATCATCACTGAGCTAGCCATATCAATCTTCAGGAAGTCACGGGCAGAGATAAACATACCAGGCTTTGGTTTGCGACATTCACAATCCTGAAGGTAATCACCTTTGCCTTCTGTCGGATGGTGCGGGCAGTAATAAATACCATCGAACTCCACACCGTTGTCGACAAAGTTCCAGTCCATCCACTCGGTCAGGGTCAGGAAATCATCCTCGGTAAACATTCCACGGGCAATGCCAGACTGGTTTGTCACCAACACCAACATATACCCCATAGCCTTAAGTTTTTTACAAGCTTCAAACACACCCTCGACATATTCAAAATCATCGGTAGTGTGGACATAGCCGTGATCGATGTTAATTACACCATCACGGTCAATAAAAACTGCTGGTTTGGCCAAGCGTCAGCCCTCTGTCTCGCTGTATTCGTTATCCCCAAATTATGGCACGGCTGGCAACGGGATTCACCTGTTTCTATCAACCCCAGCAATAAGAGCAACATAGAATAGTCACACTGCAATTATGGCTATAAAGACATTTAGACGTCCAGACGTAAAAATATCTATTGACTTCATTTATGTTAGCCCATAGCATCAAAGCCATAGATGCAATTGGCAGACAGGCTTCAAGCATCAATAAAATAATGCAAACGCAATACACAACATAACAATATACCGGTCGCAGCCATTGATGGGCGTGCCCGTCATCAACACGGTATAGGATTTGGGAAATAAGATGATAGAAATAAACAGAGTCAATAAAGTCTTCTATCAAGGGGCCAAGGAGATCCACGCGCTGCGTGATATCAACCTGACCATTGAGCAAGGCACCATTTTTGGGGTGATTGGTTCTTCCGGTGCAGGCAAAAGTACCCTGATCCGCTGCGTCAACCTGCTCGAACGCCCGACAAGTGGTCATGTCATTGTTGATGGTATCGACCTCACTCAGCTCTCAAACCAAGAGTTGACCCAAGCTCGCCGTAAGATCGGCATGATCTTCCAGCACTTCAACCTGCTGTCTTCCCGCACTGTTTTCGACAATATTGCGCTGCCACTTGAGCTGGCTGGCACCAGCAAAGCAGGCATAAAAACCAAAGTCGATGAACTGCTTGAACTGGTTGGTTTGGCCGACAAGAGCGAAACCTATCCATCCAACTTGAGTGGCGGACAAAAACAACGTGTGGCGATTGCCCGAGCACTGGCCTCTGACCCTAAAGTGCTGCTGTGTGACGAAGCCACCAGCGCACTTGACCCAGCGACAACCCAATCTATCTTGACGCTGTTAAAGGAAATCAACCGCAAGCTCGAGCTAACTATCTTACTGATCACCCACGAGATGGATGTGGTGAAAAGTATCTGCTCTGAAGTGGCGATCATCGGTGACGGTGAGCTGGTCGAAAAAGGCCCGGTCGGCGATATCTTTGCCCACCCGAAAACCGAGCTAGCACGTGACTTCATCCGCTCGACGTTGGATCTTTCTATTCCGGAAGACTACCGCGCACGAATGGTAGAAACCCGTATTGCAAACAGCTACCCGCTGATCCGACTTGAGTTCACCGGAGCCTCTGTTGATGCCCCTCTGATTTCTCAGGTAGCTCGTGAGTTCAATATTGATATCAGCATCTTAAGCTCAGACATGGACTACGCCGGTGGCGTCAAGTTCGGTCTGATGCTGGCCGAATTCTTCGGTACTGAACAAGCGGCAGAACAAGCCATTAACTTCCTTCGCGAACACAAAGTAAATGTAGAGGTATTGGGCTATGTTGCTTGATTCAATTACCACCTGGTGGACCCAGAACGAACGTTTGGTAGATCTGCTTATCGATGCCCTTGGCCAAACCCTGATCATGGTTTTTGCCTCCGGCCTTATTGGCTTTTTGATTGGGATCCCTGTGGGGGTCGCTCTACACCTGACTAAAACAAATGGCCTGCTGGCCAATCCAGCCGTCAATAAAGTACTGGGTATTGTGACTAATATTGGTCGCTCTATTCCCTTTATCATCTTACTGGTCGCGATTATCCCGTTTACCCGCTTCGTGGTCGGCAGCTCTATCGGCACCGCAGCGGCAATTGTGCCATTGACTGTCGGCGCAATACCGTTCATCGCCCGTCTGGTTGAAGGGGCATTGCTAGAAGTCCCTACCGGTTTGGTGGAAGCCGCGCAAGCAATGGGGGCAACTCCACGCCAGATCATCAGCAAGGTTCTGCTGCCAGAAGCCCTACCGGGCATCGTCAATGCAGTAACGATTACCTTGGTGACTCTGGTCAGCTACTCGGCAATGGCCGGTACTGTTGGCGGTGGTGGCTTGGGTGATGTCGGTATCCGCTATGGCTACCAGCGCTTTGACGGCACCGTCATGCTCATTACGGTCGTGATGCTGGTCATTCTGGTTCAAATCATTCAGTCCGCCGGCGATCATCTGGTCAAGCGCTTTGATCACAGATAATAAGCCGAACAGATAACACACAACACTGATTACAAAATACAGAAAACACATATTCCATCTAGTATTACGGACAACCCCAGTTTTTAAGGAGAAGTAACATGGCTTTTAATTTGAAGAATTTATTCGCCGTCGCCGGCTTGGCATCAGCATTGGTACTAACAGGCTGTGGCGAGAAAGAAGCAGCGGTTGATAACAGCAAAATTAAAATTGGGGTTATGGCGGGCGCTGAAGAGCAAGTTGCGGAAATTGCGGCCCAACAAGCCAAGGAAAAATACGGCCTTGATGTGGAGCTTATCGCCTTCACTGATTATGTATCGCCAAATGCCGCGCTAGAAGAGGGCTCGATTGATATCAATGCTTTCCAGCACAAGCCTTACCTTGATCAGCAAATTTCAGACCGCGGTTACAAGTTTGCGGTAGCCGGTAATACTTTCGTTTACCCGATTGCCGGTTACTCAAGCAAAATTGAATCGGTTGACGAACTAAAAGACGGCGATCAAATCGCAGTACCAAACGATCCAACCAACCTTGGCCGATCACTGCTTCTACTTGAGCAGCAGGGGCTATTGACGCTGAAAGAAGGCGCTGGCCTAACAGCAACGGTATTGGACATCGTTGAAAATCCAAAAGATCTAAAGATTGTTGAACTAGAAGCTGCCCAGCTACCTCGTTCACTGGATGATGTGCAACTAGCAATTATCAACACAACATACGCGAGCAGCATCAACCTAACACCAGAGCGTGACGGTGTGTTTGTTGAAGACAAAGAGTCTCCATATGTGAACCTGATTGTAGCCCGCGAAGATAATGTCGATGCCGAGAATGTTCAGACCTTCATCAAGGCTTACCAGTCAGATGTTGTGTACGAAGCTGCAAAAGAAATCTTCCAAGGTGGCGTAGTTAAAGGTTGGTAATTTACCTTCTAGCCTCCCTCTGACATCAACCAACAACAGCCCCGGCCATTACGCCGGGGCTTTTTTTGCCCCCGCCATAATGCTATGTTCAGCGCCATTACCCACAACGCATTGCTGAACTGCTATGTCTTATCAAATTGAGCCGATCGGTATTGTCCGCTCGCCGTATAAAGAAAAATTTGCCGTCCCACGTCAGCCAGGGTTGGTACCCAGCGCTCGCTCTGAAATCCTTCTACAAGGAGAGGCTAATGCCCTCGAAGCAGTACGTGGACTGGAGCAGTTCAGCCACCTGTGGTTACTCTTTTTGTTTGATCAGAATCTGGAAGCTGGATGGCGGCCAACCGTCAGGCCTCCCCGCTTGGGCGGTAACGAGCGCATCGGTGTATTTGCCAGCCGGGCAACCTTTCGTCCCAATGGAATCGGGATGTCAGCCGTTGAGCTAATCGGTGTGCGCCAACAAGGCAGTGATGTCATCATCGAACTCGGCGGGGTCGATCTGGTTGACGGTACGCCGATTGTCGATATCAAACCTTATATCCCATACTCCGATAGTCTCCCCGAAGCCCATGGCGGCTTTGCTGATGGTGAGCCTGCTACCCTGCCTGTGGTCTTTACCGAAAAGGCCGAGGGCCAACTCACAGGTAAACAATTAGCCCGACAGCGTGCGGTGATTGAAGAAGTATTGGCACAAGACCCGCGTCCGGCTTACAAAAAAGGCAAAGCTGACGCCAAGGAATACGCGGTTCACCTGTTCGACTACAATGTTAAATTTACCGTCAGCCAGGACGCGGTCACCGTTATAGCTCTGGATAAGCCACTAGAAAAATAACCCGAGGTTATCTATACCCCGTAAATTCCAGTGGAAATTCTGGTTCCGGGTACCCCAATCCCTTTGGCTAACGGCCATTGGGCTGGTAGTATATGCGGTTACCGCCCTTAAAGGCGGCTGGGGCAAGCCCCAGATCCCCTTATTTTCATCAAACAAACGGATACCATCAATGCGTACCAGTAACTATCTTCTTTCTACCCTGAAGGAGACTCCAAATGACGCAGAAGTTGTTAGTCATCAGCTAATGCTTCGTGCAGGTATGATCCGTAAGCTGGCTTCAGGTCTTTACACCTGGCTGCCTACTGGTCTGCGCGTTTTACGTAAAGTCGAGAACATTGTTCGCGAAGAAATCAACAATGCAGGTGCTGTTGAAATTTTGATGCCCGTAGTTCAGCCGTTTGAACTATGGGAAGAGACAGGTCGATCTGAAAAGATGGGCGCTGAGCTACTTCGCTTTACTGACCGCCATGATCGTCCGTTTGTACTTAGCCCGACAGCAGAAGAAGTCGTTACCAGCCTTGTGCGTAACGAAGTGAGTTCTTACAAGCAGCTTCCGCTGAACCTGTACCAAATCCAGACCAAATTCCGTGACGAAAGACGCCCTCGTTTTGGTGCCATGCGTGCACGTGAATTTAGCATGATGGATGCCTACAGCTTCGACATCGACAAAGACGGCCTTAAGCAATCTTACGATGCGATGCATGAAGCATACTGTAAGGCATTCGACCGCATGGGTCTTGATTACCGCCCAGTACTGGCTGATACCGGTGCAATCGGTGGTAGTGGCTCTCACGAGTTCCACGTATTGGCAGAAAGCGGCGAAGACTTGATTGCCTTCTCTAGCGAGTCTGATTACGCGGCCAACATCGAAAAAGCAGAAGCACTAGCGCCTGCGACTGAACTTGCAGCGCCAACGCAAGAGATGACTCTGGTTGATACGCCAAACGCAAAAACGATTGCCGAGCTTGTTGAACAACACGGTCTAGCTATCGAGAAAACCGTTAAGACACTTTTCGTTAAAGCGTCTGAAGAGGTTGATGCCGACATCATCGCACTGATCATCCGTGGTGATCACGAGCTAAACGAAGTGAAAGCGGAAAACCTAAAAGAAGTAGCCTCTCCACTAGAGATGGCAACGGAAGAGGAAATCCGCGCACTTATCGGTGCAGGTCCAGGTTCACTTGGCCCTGTTGGCCTTGAACTACCATTTATCGTTGACCGCACAGTTGCTGTTATGAGCGATTTCGGTGCTGGCGCTAACGTTGATGACAAACACTACTTCGGCATCAACTGGGGTCGTGACGTAGAACTCGGCCAAGTTGAAGACCTACGTAATGTAGTTGAAGGCGACCCAAGCCCATGCGGCCAGGGTACTATCCAGCTTAAGCGTGGTATTGAAGTCGGCCATATCTTCCAGCTAGGTACTAACTACTCAGAGAAGATGAACTGTGGCGTACTTGGCCCTGATGGCAAAAACGTTATTCTAGAAATGGGCTGTTACGGTATTGGTGTATCACGTGTTGTTGCATCAGCCATCGAACAAAACCACGATGAAAACGGCATTATCTGGCCAGCTGCACTTGCACCGTTCCAGGTTTCTATCGTTCCAATGAACATGGCGAAATCAGCAGAAGTGAAGGAAGCAGCTGAAAAGCTATACGCTGACCTAACGGCTGCTGGTATCGACGTTCTGTTCGACGACCGTAAAGAGCGTCCAGGTGTTATGTTCGCAGACCATGAATTAGTGGGGATCCCACACACGATTGTGATCGGTAACCGCAGCCTAGAAAACGGCGAGATGGAATACAAAGATCGTCGTGCCGGCACCAAAGAAGGTGTTGCTGTAACCGATATCGTTGAGTTCGTTAAGCAGAAGCTGGCTTAACCTCAATTCGGTTATATATAAAAAGCCTCCCTTGCGGAGGCTTTTTTTTGCCTGTTATCCGGCACAGGTGCCTCATAGTTATAAGTCTATGTTCCACCATCAGTAAAAATGAGGATATAGTTATAGGAGGGATAAAAGAAAGGAGCACTATGGGTAAGGATACGCCACGGATCAGCTTAATCCTCACCGGGGGCGGGGCAAGGGCCGCCTATCAAGTCGGGGTTCTTAAAGCTATATCCGAATGGTACCCACGGGTTCATCACAGCCCATTCAGCATATACTGCGGCACTTCGGCTGGGGCGATCAATGCCACTTCGATTGCTTGCTACGCCTCCTGTTTCCGCTTGGGTGTCAAAAAACTCGAATGGATCTGGTCGCGCTTGCACAGTCGACGCATTTTTGCCACTACCCCACGGGGAATGAGCGGCTACCTCGCCAGTCAGTGGTTTGCCCGCTTGCAGGCTCATCACCATGAACGTCCCCCCTTTGGGCTGCTCAACAACCGTCCGCTACGCCAGCTTCTCAATCAGGTCAACAACTACTCCCGTTTGGAGAAACAAATTGCTGCCGGTAACCTTCATGGTATTTCCATTACGGCCTCCAGCTACAAAAGCGGCCACTCTGTCAGTTTTTTTCAGGGCCAACAAGGACTCAACGAATGGGACAGAGCCAAGTCGAAAGGCCGTCGCTCACTGATCACTACTGATCACCTCCTAGCCTCTTCTGCTATTCCTTTAGTGTTTCCCGCCACCCGTATCGGCCAGTCCTATTACGGAGATGGCTCGATCCACCAGCTAGCACCGTTGCGACCGTCACTCAAAATGGGGGCCGATAAAATATTGATCATTGACCTTATTAACCAGAAGGTTGATAGCCCGGACCACACCCAAGCCCCAGGCCTAGCGGCACTAGGAGGGCACCTGATGGATACCATTTTCAGTGATACACTCACCGCTGATCTGGAGAACCTTTCAAGGATCAATGCATTAATCGATAGCCTTCCCGAGGCTGAAACCAAACAAAAACTACGTAAAATCGAGCATATTCACCTGTCGCCTAGTCACTCTTTTGAGCATCTTGCCCGTAAGTATTACGGCCACCTTCCCCCCATGACCCGTGGCTTAATGCAGCTCATTGGTATCAGTCCCAAAGATGATGCGGCTATCACCAGTTATATCCTATTCGAGCCCGCATACATCCATGCCCTAATGAAGATGGGATATGAAGATACCCAGGAAAAAGAAGGTCATCTTCGCAGTTTCTTAATTAAATCAGATAATTAATAATATAAACTCCGTTTAGGTATTGAAATGGCTTAATAATTGCCTATAGTAAGTTCCTTATTATTATTTTGACATATGTATGGATCCACTCCACTGGAATGACAAGCAGGCAGATAGCCAATATGCAAAACCAAGGACCAAACCCCTTGGGGCTGATCAGCGCCTGCTATTGCTGCAAAAACTCCAGGGAAAACTAGACATTAGCCTGTTGTTTGACATATTCAGCCGTGAAGTTGAAAAACAGGTTGATATCAGTAGGTTAATTTGGAATTCAGACAATACGACCACCCTCGTACGTCAAGGCTCTGCCACTCAATACCGACAAACCTTTATCCTTCGCTTCAATAAACAAGATTTGGGTAAGCTGCAATACCATACGCCCTACGCGCTGGACAAAGACGAAGTCAATCTGCTCCACACCTACCATCGCTTGTTTGCAGGGCCGCTAGCATGCGCGCTTGAATACCGCCGAGTCAAAAACATGGCGTTACGTGACTATCTATCGGGTCTTGGTAACCGTAATAGCTTTGAACAGGATATTAACCACGCGATTGCGATGAGCGAAAGGCGTAATGTCGGCTTGGTATTGACTATGTTCGACCTCGACAACTTCAAACAGGTCAATGACCGCTTTGGCCATCCCGACGGTGACAAGGTGATCAGGCATTTCTCATTACTGCTGAAAAAATCGGTCCGCGCCACCGACCGTTGTTACCGCATTGGTGGTGATGAATTTGCGGTACTGCTCCAGCCTGCAACCGACTCATCCGCTCTGCATGTGATCCGCCGACTGGATGCCCTGATGGCTGACGATGCGACCTTACGCACACTGAATATAGGCTGCTCTAGCGGATTTAGTTCCTATCAAAAAGGCGATACCAACATCACCCTCGTCGACCGCGCTGACCGTCATCTGTACAAACAAAAGCGTACTCGCTAAATCCCCTGCCGTCCCCGATAAGTCTTTGGTATAGTAATACCAGCTAACATAAGCCTGCTTTCGCCAGCCCTCTGTTATTAAAATCAGTTGGTTGCCGAAATCACTGTTTATGAAGGACATACTATGAAAGTTTATGAGTGCTGCGAGCAAGTACGTATGATCTATGCACAGATCGGCGGTGGCGAGCTAGGTTATATCCCTAATGCTATTAGCTGTGCCGTCAAAGCGTTGAATGATATTGCAGCCAATGACACCTTACCTAAAGATGTCCGAGAGCGTGCTGCTTTTGCTGCTGCCAACCTACTGATGAGCGACCACGAGGACGCGTAATGAATGTAAGCAACTTCGAGAAAATGGATCCCATCATGCTAATGAGCATCGTCAATATGAAGATCCGCGATGAGTTCGGCGATCTGGATGCCTTGGTCAAGTTCTACGATATCGATAAAGAAAAGCTGGTTACCAAATTAGCCAATGCAGGATTTGACTACCTACCGGATGCCAAGCAGTTTCGATAAAGCGATTGGCGATTACAAAGGCTGATTCAAAACATTAAAAAAACGGAAGCCGTGGCTTCCGTTTTTTATTACATGAATACATAACCCAGTGCTTACTTCACTGTTAACCTAGCCTTTAAAGACAGGCAGTAGATTCGCCATCGCCAGTAAATGGAAGGCGGCTGTCAGTACCCCGAATGCAATTACCATATAAATAGTCGCATTCCCCCCTGGAACCACAAAACCTTCTTGTTCTGGTGCTCGTTGACGTAATGTTTTTGCCAACGTCGCCGGAATAATACAGGTCCAGATAGTAGCAGCAGCGCCAGCTAAACCAATCGCGGCAACAAAACCAAACGGTGCGACTAACGAGAACACTAATGGCGGAACAAAAGTCACGCCCCAGGTTTTTAGTCGGCCTTGTTTAGTATCAGCAAAGCCAAATAAGTCAGCCAAGTAATCGAACACACCTAATCCAACACCAATAAATGATGAGACAATCGCGGCAATAGAAAAGACATGTAGGGCTTGTTTAATGCTATTTGAATCAATGGCTGAAGTCAGTGCAGCCATTAAGGCATCCACACCGCCCCCCGCACTTACCACAGGGCCGAACTCTTGACGTGGTACATTACCAAAGATACAGATCACCCAGCCAAGATAGAATGTCAGTGCAATCAGAGTACCGCCAAGAATCGCTTTTTTGGCACGTTGCTCATCCTGATAGTAATCACGCATTGTACTCACCGAATGGTGATAGCCAAAAGAGGTTAACGCGACCGGCAACAGGGCTAACGCATAGCCTGAAAAAGCGCTCTCAGATTCGCTCTGGGCAAATAAAGTCGGCACACTAATATTTGAAGCCAACCCGGAAACACCCAATACAAAGCTGATGATCATAAAGAGGATCAATACAATTGAGATCCGGTCTACCGCACGGGTAGAGTGCAAAACAAAGGCCGAGCATATTGCAACAAACAGGACGGAAGCTAATTCGCGCGAGACACCTAGCATTTCGCTAAAGATCATACCGGATGATGAAATGTACGCGTAAAGCAGAATGCCCCCCACAAAATAAAGAGATAGGTTATTAATTAAATTAACCTTTCTGCTCAAGATATCTTTAGCGACAGTATTAAATGAAGCTTTAAGCTCATAATGCTTCAGTGCTTCTAGCAGTAACCAACCTGAAAGCGTCATCATGATCATCGTGACAGAAATGGCGATCACACTCCATAACGTCCACGCACCAGCACCTGCACTTGGCAACCCAAGCATGCCTGCTCCAACACAAACACTGGCGATAATACACGCGCCCCCAAGTGTGGATGGTTTACTCATAATGACTCCTAGACAATAGTAACGTATCAGCGTGCTAGTACAATAATGTACTCTGGCCGCTGACGCAACAGCAGAGGATTCATTTGGATAAAAGATAATCAGCCAGATGGAAATATTAGTTTACGGAGTCATGGTGACTTTTTATTTCGGGCAAGAAGCGATCAGGAAAGATAAAAGTAGCGCCTAACAAAAATCGCCCAGGCCTTTTGGTTAAAAAGGTCTGGGCGACGGTATCTGTTCTATCACTAACCGAAGTATCGCAAAATGGCTGATACCCATCAGCACAAGAAAATAACCTTGCGCTTAACTTGGTCAGTATTATTTCATCTGAGCAAAATAAGCGGCGACATTGGCAATGTCATGATCACTGAGCATAGAAGCCTGCGGCTGCATAACCATCGCCATCCCACCGGTACGCTCTTTATTTTTATACGCTTTCAGCGAACGGACCAAATACTGTTCGTTCTGACCTTTTAGGTTAGGATAACCAGGAATAACGGCGACACCATCTGCACCATGGCAGGCAGCACACACTGCGGCTTTGGATTTTCCTGCAACCGGATCACCTGCCGCCATCGCAGGACTCGCCATAACGGCAGCGAACATTACACAAGCTAGAACTTTCTTCATCAGGTCCTCATTATTATTTTCTATTATCCATGGTATCCCTGTGAACGGGATATAGCGCTGGCACGACAATACACTCAGCTGATTAAATTGTGCCTTTTTTCAACAACAAATACTAAATTAAGTCATGATATTGTGCACTTATTCCTGCTCGGAGTGCCATGTCAGGTCACAATCCTTACCGGCAAATGCTTCAACAACAAACAATCCGGCTACCGCGGCCAACTCTTCCCCATAGAACAACAATGGTGTCCTCCGTCGTTGCCAACTCGGCACTCCGTATTCCTGAAACAGTTTTTTCAACTTACGCTTACCCACCCGGCCAACAGGCTGAACTTCCAATCCGGCAGGCTCAAAGCGCACCGAAATCGACTCGTCATGCTGCGGCAAGCGTAATTGACCGTCTTGCGATTCAGCCAACAGCAATGACCCCAATGACGAGGGCAACTGGCAGCTTTGGTTTAAGCTCACTGACAGGATTGAACCGGAGACATCCGGCCTCGGCTGGACAACATACAAACGCTGCCTGAACCGGCGTACTTCCACCTTTCCCCAGCACACCTTGGGATTGGCATCCGGTTTGGCTAGTAATACGGAATGCCACACTTGCTCCAGTTGGGCCTGCGAGGGCATTTTCACCCCAACCTTAGTAAGCCAATAACGCAGCATCGCCTTGCCCCGCCGTTCGCTACCCGGTTTGTTTAGGTGCAGATAGGTGATATCCAAACTTTGATCGGCTGAGATAGCCTGGCTAAGTTGCTCTGCAAGCAGTTCCTGCAACAAAGCCTCCTGCTCACCGCATAACGCTGCGCTGCGAGCAACCGCTTTACGGATCCCCGGCCAGCGGCTATTCAACAGCGGAGTGATCTGGTGGCGTAGGAAGTTACGGTCATACCGTTCGTCACTGTTGCTTTCGTCTTCAACCCACTCAAGATTATGCTCGCTGGCATACTGCTCAATGGCCGCACGGGGTTGGTCAAGTAAAGGGCGGAGGTGCCAACCAGAAGCAAAGGCCATCCGCTGCGGCATCGCCGAAAGCCCTGCGGGTCCACTTCCCCTCTTCAACGCCAATAGAACGGTTTCTAGCTGATCATCAGCATGCTGGGCTGTCAGCAGCACATCACCCGGCTCAATATGAGCACGCAAGACGGCATAACGGGCATCTCTTGCCTGCTGCTCCACACTCATGCGCTTTCCCAACACCAGTGAAACCCGCTCGACCTCAATACTTACACCCGCCTCAGTGGCCCAGCCTTCACAATACTCAGCCCAACGGTCAGCATTGGGGCTAAGGCCATGGTGGACATGTACCGCCTTGCAACTTGCTTCTGGGTGGGCCTGAAGGTAGCGTCCCATTAAATGAAGAAGCACCCGTGAATCCATTCCACCGCTAAGGGCGAGGACAAACCGGGTCGGTTGTTCCACAACACGGGCAAGGTAGGTTTCTAGATTGGCATAAAGCATTGAGCAACATCCGAAATAACACACAGCGAAAGTATACCGCCTCAACAGCAATAGCGGGGAATACCACCATAAAAAAACGGGCCACCCGAAGGCAGCCCGTTAATAATCCATCATTGCTCGCTATCAGCAGTAACCGTAGCTCATTAGACGCTGGTAACGACGCTCAAGCAGAGCCTCGGTATCAAGTTGATCCAACTCTTCTAGCGTCGCCAGAATCTGCTTTTTCAATGATTCAGAGATTTGAGCAACATTGCGGTGTGCGCCACCTAGCGGCTCTTCGATAATGTTATCGACAAGCTCAAGCTCTTTCAGGCGGTCCGCCGTCATTCCCATCGCTTCGGCAGCCTGTGGGGCCTTGTCCGAATCACGCCATAGGATTGATGCACAACCTTCTGGGGAAATCACAGAATACGTAGAGTACTGAAGAATGTTCACACAATCCCCCACGCCAATTGCCAATGCACCACCAGAACCACCTTCACCCACAACGTTACAGATCACTGGAACCGTTAGGCCTGCCATCGCTTTCAGGTTGGTCGCAATCGCTTCAGATTGGCCACGCTCTTCCGCGCCCACACCAGGGTAAGCACCAGCGGTGTCGATGAAAGTAATAATAGGCATCTTGAAACGCTCGGCCATTTTCATCAGGCGAAGGGCTTTGCGATAACCTTCCGGCTTTGGCATACCAAAATTGCGCAGCACCTTCTCTTTGGTCTCGCGGCCTTTCTGGTGACCAATCACCATTACTGGGCGGCCATCCAAACGAGCGATACCGCCAACAAGGGCTTTGTCATCTGCAAACGCGCGGTCACCTGCTAATTCATCGAACTCGGTAAGCATGTGCTCAACATAGTCAAACGTATAGGGACGCTGTGGATGGCGTGCCAGCTGAGCGACTTGCCATGCACCTAGATCACCAAAGATCTTTTTGGTCAGCTCTAGGCTCTTCTTTTCAAGCTGCTCAATTTCTTTATCCAAATCAACCGATTCAGACTCATCACGGCGAGACACATCACGCAGTGCTTCGATTTTTGCTTCTAGTTCAGCAATCGGTTGTTCAAACTCAAGGAAGTTAAGGCTCATACCAATTCAGTCCTTTTGCTCATAATTATCAGTATCTATTACTGATAACTATGGGCTATTTTAATTAAACTCAAGCTCAACCTGCTTATCACCCAGCAATATTTTAAGATCAGAAATTAATTGATCTGCCGGGGTAACACGCCACTCCGTTCCCAGAGTCAGTTTGGCGCGAGCATTCGAGCGCTGATAATACACATTGACAGGTACAGTACCTGCCCGGTGCGGTTCCAGCACTTTGCTGAAACGTTCAAAAAACTGTTCATCAATTTGCCTCTCTGTTAACGAGATGGCAAGGCCGCGTAGGTGCTTTTCTCTCGCATCTGCGATGTCTAGCACTTCCCGGGCCGACATTTTAAGGCCGCCGTTGAAATCATCAAAGCTGACCTGTCCGGAAACAACCAGAATTTTATCTTTTTCAATGAGATCTAAGTGGCGATCCAAGGCTTCGGAAAATAACATGACTTCCATTCGGCCACTACGGTCATCAAGGGTCAAGATACCTATCCGGCTACCTCGTTTGGTCGTCATTACCCGAGCACCGATCACCAGACCGGCGACGCTCACTACTTTATCACGTCCAGTTGGATGGGCATCTTTCAAGCGCCAAGTCGTATAGTGCTTGAGCTCAGAGACATAGGCATTGATTGGGTGGCCAGTCAGGTATAAACCCAGCGTTTCGCGCTCACCTTCCAGCCACACTTTATCTGGCCATTCAGGGATATTGGCATACGCATGTTCCACTTCTTCCGGTGCTGCTGTCAGTACCCCGAACATATCGGCCTGACCGAACGCTTCAGCCTGATGGTGCTGACTGGCGGCACGGATAGCATCATCGAGAGTCGCCATCATCGCGGCACGGTTTGGACCAAGACGGTCCATGGCACCGGATTTTATCAATTTTTCCAATACTCGCTTATTCACTTTTTTAGTGTCAATGCGGGCACAAAAATCAAACAAATCCTTGAAGTGGCCATCTTTCTCACGCGCGGCAATGATATTTTCGATTGGGCCTTCACCCACCCCTTTCACCGCGCCGATACCATATACAATGGCACCCTTGTCGTCGACATTGAAGCGATATAGGCCCTTGTTGACATCCGGCGGTAGCAAGGTGATCTTCATTCGGTGACACTCATCCACCAAGCCAACAATTTTATCGGTATTATCCATATCTGCGGTCATTACCGCCGCCATGAACTCAGCCGGATAGTGGGCTTTCAGCCACAGAGTCTGGTACGACACCAAGGCATAAGCTGCGGAGTGGGATTTGTTGAAACCATAGCCAGCGAACTTCTCTACCAAGTCGAAGATCTTCATCGCCAACTCGCCGTCAACGCCGTTCTTCACCGCCCCTTCTTCAAAGGTGGCACGCTGCTTGGCCATCTCTTCTGGCTTTTTCTTACCCATTGCACGACGCAACATATCTGCGCCACCCAGGGTATAACCAGACAAGACCTGGGCGATCTGCATCACCTGTTCCTGATAGAGGATGATGCCGTAGGTCGGCTCCAGTATCTCTTTCAACGATTCGTGTTGCCAAGTCGCATCCGGGTAAGAGACTTCTTCTCGGCCGTGCTTACGGTCGATAAAGTTATCTACCATGCCCGACTGCAGCGGTCCAGGACGGAACAGGGCAACCAGCGCGATCATATCTTCGAAACTGTCGGGTTGTAGACGTTTGATCAAGTCTTTCATCCCGCGAGATTCCAACTGGAATACCGCGGTGGACTCGGAGCGCTGCAGCATCGCGAACGACTTGGCATCGTCCATCGGAATCGCGGCAATATTGACCGGCTCTTTCCCTTGCTCCTCACGTCGCGGGTTGATCATCCCCAGCGCCCAGTCGATGATCGTCAGGGTACGCAGGCCCAAGAAGTCGAACTTGACCAGACCGGCGGTTTCCACGTCATTCTTGTCGAACTGGGTAACTGGGTTGGCACCTTCCGCATCGCAGTACAGCGGGGCAAAATCGGTGATCGTGGTCGGTGAAATAACAACACCACCAGCGTGTTTACCGGCATTTCGGGTCACACCCTCAAGGATCCGACACATGTCGATCAGATCTTTGACTTCCTCATCCGCCTCATAGACCTGTGGCAGTTGCGGCTCGGCTTCGAATGCCTTAGCCAAGGTCATCCCCGGTTCAGCAGGCACCAACTTGGAGATCCGGTCAACAAAACCGTAAGGGTGACCCAGTACGCGGCCAACGTCGCGGATAACCGCTTTCGCAGCCATGGTACCAAAGGTGATGATCTGAGATACCGCATCCCGGCCATACATCTCGGCCACGTGATCAATAACCTGATCACGCTTATCCATACAGAAATCGATATCGAAATCGGGCATCGATACACGTTCTGGGTTAAGGAAACGTTCGAACAGGAGATCAAATTCCAGCGGGTCAAGATCGGTAATGTCGAGCGCATAAGCCACGAGGGAGCCCGCACCCGACCCACGGCCCGGACCAACCGGTACCCCGTTATCCTTCGACCACTGGATAAACTCCATTACGATCAAGAAGTAGCCCGGGAACCCCATTTGGTTGATAACCTTCAGCTCAATATCCAAACGCTCGTCATATTCCGGACGACGCTTGGCACGCTCCTCTTCATCTGGGAACAAGAACGCCAAACGGCGCTCCAACCCTTTCTCCGATTCCTTAACTAAGAAATCTTCGATGGTCATATCGCCCGTTGGGAAGTTTGGCAGGAAGTATTCACCAAGACGAACCGTGACGTTACAGCGCTTAGCTATCTCTACGCTGTTTTCTAGCGCTTCCGGAATGTCGGAGAACAACTCGCACATTTCGTCTTCGCTGCGCAGGTATTGCTGAGCGCTGTACAACTTAGGTCGGTTAGGATCGACCATGGTGTAACCATCATGGATAGCAACCCGGATTTCGTGGGCATCAAATTGATCAGGGTTGATAAAACGCACATCATTGGTTGCCACGACGGGTAAACCTACGTTCTCGGCAAGTTCAACGGCAAAGTGCAAATAAGCGTCTTCATCAGCACGACCGGTACGGACTAGCTCAAGGTAATAGGCGTCAGGGAAATGCTGCTGGTAAAATTCCACGCACTTGGTGACCAATTGCTGGTTACCTTTGAGCAGCGCTTTACCCACATCACCCGTTTTACCGCCCGACAGCAAGATCAGGCCTTTCTTATGCTCCACCAGCCACTCTTTATCCATCACCGGCAGGTGCTGGACATGGCCACGTTGGTAAGCCTTGGAAATAAGCATGGTCAGGTTCTGGTAACCGTCATTGTCGGCAGCCAGTACCGTCAAGTCACACAGCTCCTCGCCCATATCATCGGACATTACCTTGAAGTCAGCACCGATGATCGGCTTCATGCCGGCACCTTGGGCCGCAAAGTAGAATTTCACCAAACCGCACAGGTTGGTAAAGTCCGTCAGCGCCATCGCAGGCATGCCCATCCCGGCCACGGTTTTCACCAGCGGCGGTACTTTGGATAGACCATCAACCATAGAGAAGTCACTGTGGACACGAAGATGAATAAAGCGAGGTTCAGCCATGACTAACCAGAATAGAGTTGTTCACAAAACAAGACGGTGATTATAGCCCAAAGCACCATGGCTGTTGACTCTAATCACCACCTTTTACTAATGCAGATTTTAAAGGGATGCAAAAACCCACAATTTGGCAAGATTATATACCCAGTCACATCAAGCAGCCCAACAGGTAGGTCGCTTGAGATTATTTGAGGGCAAACAAACTCAATCGAGCCCGAGGATACGCTTGACCGGTTTGAAGCTCTTACGGTGCTGCTCAATCGCCCCATGTTCGGACAAAGCTTCAAAATGTGCCTTGGTCGGGTAACCCTTATGCTTGGCAAAGCCATATTGCGGGTACTCAGCATCAAGCACTTCCATCTCGCGATCACGCGTGACTTTAGCCAGAATCGAGGCTGCACTGATTTCAGCCACCCGCAAATCGCCCTTCACTACCGCCTGCGCTGCCATCGGCAGTTCAGGAATGCGGTTACCATCTACCAACACGAAGTCAGGCTGAACAGCAAGCCCAGCAACGGCTCGCTGCATCGCGACCATGGTTGCCTGCAAGATATTAAGCTGATCAATTTCTTCCGGCTCACAGCGACCCAATGACCAAGCCAGCGCCTTCTCCTTGATTTCATCAAACAGCAGGTTTCGCTTCTTCTCGGACAATTTTTTCGAGTCTGTGAGCCCTTCAATTGGCTTCGCCGGATCCAAAATTACCGCTGCGGTAACCACCGCGCCCACCAATGGGCCGCGACCAACTTCATCAACACCGGCAATGCAAGTTGCCAGTGGATATTCAAACGGTTCTAGTTCTTTGCTCATTTTACTTATCAATTAGTTGCAGGACTGCCGCTGCGGCCTTCTGATCCGCATTACACTTGATCAGCTGGTGCAGATGGGTAAATTCGGCCATCAACTCGGAATTATCAGCACTCAAGAAACGGTTCACTTCCACCGCCAAATTTTCTGGGGTGCAATTATCTTGCAGCAGCTCAGGCACCAACTCGCGATCGGCCAGGATATTGGCCAGCGATACATATTTGGTCTTGAGCATCTTGCTAGCCAGCCACGCCGTCAGCGGTTTAACCTTGTAACCCACCACCATCGGCCTTTTGACCAACATGCACTCCAACGCCACCGTACCGGACGCTAACAGCACTGCATCTGAAGCAATCATGACATTGCGCGCGGTATCATCCACCAACACGAAATCGAGCTCAGGCGCAGTTTCACGCCATGCCAGTTCAAATTGCTCCCGACGCTTCTGGTTGACTAAGGCCACCACAAAACCAAGATCAGGATGCTGAGCTTTTAGCTGCTTGCAAGTCTCAATAAACGGTGGGGCCAACAGTTCCATTTCACCGCCACGGCTACCTGGCAATACCGCTAACCAGCGCTTATCCTGCTCCAGCCCCAGCAGCTTACGGGCGGCAAACTGGTCGGTTTGCATTGGAATAGCGTCGGCCATGGTGTGGCCAATAAACTCACACGGCACATTAAATTTATCGTAGAAGGCTTTCTCAAACGGCAGGAAGGCCAACACCAGATTGGTAGCGGCTTCAATTTTAAAGATACGTTTTTGACGCCATGCCCAGACTGATGGGCTGACATAATGCACCGTTTTGATCCCAGCATCTTTGAGGTTCCGCTCTAGGCGGAGATTGAAATCCGGCGCATCAATGCCCACAAAGACATCCGGTGGGTTATCGGTGAAGAACTTAACCAGCTCGGCCTTGACCTTGAGTAGCCTTGGCAAGCGACCAAGCACTTCAACAATGCCCATGACGGCCAGCTCTTCCATATCAAACAGCGTCTCACAGCCTTCAGCCTGCATTCGCGGACCAGCGATACCGACAAACTCGGCATCCGGATACTGCTCGCGCACCGCTTTCATAAAGCCGGCACCTAAAATATCGCCGGAGATTTCCCCGGCGACAATTCCTATTCGAAGTGGCTTCGTCATATTAACGAATAATTCCGCGTTCAGTGTTGTTCAGTGCATCGAGCAACAGCCCCACTGACGGCCACTCTTCAGCCATCTCAGCCAAAACCGGCTTCACTTCTTCCATGGTCTTGCCTGAGCGGTAGATTTCCTTGTAAGCACGGCGCAGCGCATGCAGCTCTTTCTTCTCAAAGCCTTGACGTTGCAAGCCGACCAAGTTCAGGCCGTAAGGGGTTGCATGGTTGCCCTGCGCCAACACATATGGAGGCACATCCTGAACCACTGCCGAGCATCCACCGACATAGCTATAAGCACCGACAGTACAGAAAGGGTGGATAGCAGACAACGCCATTACGCCAGCATGATCAGCCACCGTTACATGGCCGCCAAGAATCGAGTTATTACCAATGTGAGTATGATTACCGACCACAACATCATGGGCAATATGGGCATTAACACACAGCAGGTTATCGTTACCTACAATGGTCACGCCTTTATCCTGAATGGTACCACGGTGGATCTGAACGCTTTCGCGGATCACATTGCGGTCACCAATTTCAAGGCGAGTCGGTTCACCGTTATACTTCTTGTCCTGGCACTCTTCGCCGACAATCGCATACGGGAAGATACGGTTATCATTACCGATCGTGGTAGGGCCCTTGATCACGACATGCGACATGATCTCGTTGCCATCACCAATTTCGACATCTTTGCCGATATAGGTAAACGGACCGACAGTAACATTGGCGCCAATCTTAACGCCTTCTTCAATCACCGCTGAAGGGTGAATTTGCGCTGTTTCGTGGATCATTAAAACTCTCGTCTTGCACATTTGAGCTCAGCAGAACAAACCACTTCGCCATCAACTTTTGCTACACCATTAAACATAGCAATACCGCGGCGCTCCTTCAGGAACTCAACCTCGATAATCAGTTGATCGCCCGGCACTACCGGTTTACGGAATTTACCGTTATCGACGCTGGCAAAGTAATACAATTCATTTTCCGCCGGCGCACCAAACGTTTTGAATGCCAACAGACCAGTTGCTTGTGCCATCGCCTCTAGGATCATCACACCCGGGAATACCGGCATTTTCGGAAAGTGACCCGTAAACTGAGGTTCGTTAACAGACACATTTTTAATGCCTGTCAGGGTTTTACCTTCTTCGTAATGCGTTACGCGGTCAATCATCAAAAAAGGGTAACGATGAGGAAGAAGCTCTTGAATTTCCGTGATATTCAGCGTTTTATTTTCGCTAGTCAAAACTGAATTCCTGTTTAAATATATTAAAAATGCTGTTTGGTCGAAAAGCAAAGCCGCCAGCCTTGCTGGCTGCTGAGTGAGTCACAGGCCCAGCGTTTACTCGCCTTTTGCTGCCAGCTGCTTTTCAACGGCTTTAAGACGCTTGTTCATCTCGTCAATTTTCATAGTACGAGCTGCGGTCTTACGCCATTCTCTGTTTGGTTGAAGTGGGATACCAGAAGAGTACATGCCCTTCTCTTCAATACTGCGCATAACCATACCCATACCGGTAATCGTAACGCCATCGGCGATCTCAATATGGCCGTTAAGCACTGATGCACCGCCAATAATGCAGTATTTACCGATTTTGGTACTACCGGCAACAATAGTACCACCAGCCATTGCCGTACCATATCCGATCTGCACATTGTGGGCGATTTGCATCTGGTTATCGATGATCACATTATCTTCGATAATCGTATCGTCAAGCGCGCCACGGTCAATGGTAGTACATGCACCAATTTCTACACGGTTACCGATACGTACACTACCCAGCTGCGGGATTTTCACCCATTCGCCTTTGTCGTTGGCATAACCAAAGCCATCCGCACCAATAACAGTACTCGACTGTACCAGGCACTGCTCACCCAGTACCACATTGTGGTAAATCGTAACGTTAGCCCATAGCTTGGTGCCTGCGCCGATCTGAGCATTTTTACCAATGAAGCAGCCAGCACCAACTTGAACATTATCGCCGATGATTGCTCCGGCTTCGATCACGGCATTGTGACCGATAGCAACATTTTCACCCAACTGTGCGGTTGGATCGACATAGGCCGACGGCGCAATGTCTGACGCACAAGCTGGCGTGGTATCCAACAATTGGGCTACTAGGGCATATCCAAGGTAAGGGTCAGCCATTAGTAACGCATTACCGTCGAACCCTTCGGCATCAGCCTCTTTAAGCATCACTGCCGCTGCATGGCATTCTGCCAATTGCTTGCGGTATTTGCTGCTCGATAGGAAGGTGATCTGGCCTTCACCGGCCGTCGCCATTCCCGCAACCGATTCGATAACTACAGAGCCATCACCACGAAGTTCTGCACCCAGCTTAACTGCTATATCAGCAAGAGTCATTCCAGCCATTCGATACCTTATATTTTCTAATTCTTTGTTGGCATACCTGATAATAAACAGAACAGTTTCTGCTTGGTATTGCCTACCAACCGGTAATTCTATCTCGTCGCAACGACAGAACACCTTAAATATCAGTGCCTATGTTGGCGCAGAATATCATTCCACTTGGTAAGACCAGTATGCAGTCGGGCTATCCGCCCAAAATAAAACAAGTCGAAAGCATGAAGTTTACCAAAGTATCCCTCACCCTTTCGACTTATACGTAGATTTTTGAGACGTTAAGGCAAGCTTACTTAACGGCAGAAATCACTTTAGAAGACAGATCGTCTTTCGGGCTCGCGTAAAGCACCGCGTTTGCGTCGACCACAATATCGTAGCCTTCACGCTTAGCAACATCTTGAATTGCATTACGGATCTTCTGAACCAGCTTCTGCTCTTCCTCAGCACCGCGGCGGCGCTGATCTTCCTGCAGGGCCTGAGCCTTCAGCTTGTAGTTTGATTCCAAAGTTTGCATTTCACGTTGCAGCTTGGTTTTCTCGCTTGAGCTCATCAGTTCGCCGTCACGCTTCATCTTCTCAACTTTGGTCTTCATGCGACCTTCGATGCCGCGTAACTCATCAATGCGGTCCTTGAACTCATTACGCAGTTTCTCAGGCACATTGTAACGCTGGGCCAGTTGGGCCATCGCTTGACCAGTTGCTACATAACCCACTTTCTGTGCGGCTTCTGCGGCTTGGGCATAAAATGACGACGACAGAATAACAAGGCTAAGGCCAGCCGCTTTCATCCACTGTTTCAAAGTGTATCTCCTCAAATATTTAGAATGTTCGACCAATCGTGAAGGTGAAGAATTCTTCATCATCACCCTCGTATTTCTTGATTGGCTTAGCAACCGAGAATACGAGCGGCCCCATTGGCGACATCCACTGTAGGGCTGCACCATAAGCTGCACGAATCAACGTTGGGTCAGAATAATCATGGATGTATCGGCCATCCGAATCACGTAGATCATATTCCGTATCCCACACAGTACCAGCATCAACAAACAAACTGGTACGGATTTGGTTGCGGACCTCCACGGACGCAAACGGCGTCGGGACGATCAGCTCCATACTGGCCAGAGCCACGGCGTTACCACCGGCGGCATCATCCGAACCAACCAGATCCGGGTTATTACCGCCGCCGCTGTAATCCAAGTAAACAGCCTTTGGACCAACGGTATTCGAGCGGAAACCACGAAGGGTAGAGAAACCACCCGCATAGTAGTTTTCATAGAACGGCAACAACTGATCACTGCCATTGTCTGTGGTGCCATAACCGTTACCGTAACCCACCCGACCGCGAAGCAATAGGCTATAGTCGTGTTCTTCAGTCAGCGGGAAGTACTGGCGTACGTCATACTGAGCCTTGAAGTACTGGGCATCAGAACCTGGGACCGTCATCCGGAACGAGGCACGCTGGTGGTTACCGGCCGTTGGGAAGTAACCTCGGTTCAGGTTATTTCGAGTCCAAGATACCGACCAGTTGAAATCGTCAAGGTCAATAACGTTATCGCCGCGGTCAAAGCCGTGGATCCGCTTGAACTTCTCGATCTGGTAATATTCCTGGGTATTGGAGATCTTGTTGTGATCGTAACCTAAGCCAAACTCGAAGAAGTTAAGTTCATCAAACGGGAAGCCCCATGTCAGGCTGGCACCATAGCTCTGGTTGGTATAATCCGAGATGTTAGCGTCTGACGCTTCGAACTCGTTGTAGTACACCTTACCACCAAGACTGATCCCATCAAGGGTGAAGTACGGGTCACGATACTCCAAGCTCACGTTTTTCTGGTAATCGTTCATCATCGCATTGATGCCGAAACGGTTACCAGTACCTAAGAAGTTATCCTGCTGGATACCCGCCTGGAAACTAATACCTGACTCTGTACCGTAGCCGACACCAAAGTTTATGTTACCGGCGTTGGCTTCCTTGACGTCATATTTCAGGTCGACCTGATCATCGGTACCCGGAACACGAACCGTTTGTACATCGACCGTTTCAAAGAAACCGGTACGGCTCAAACGTTCCTTACCTCGCTCTACCGAGCGGGAATTCAACCAACTGCCTTCCATCTGACGCATTTCACGGCGCAACACTTCATCTTTTGTTGAGGTGTTGCCTGAAAAGGCAATATTACGCACGTAGATACGCTTGCCCGGCTCGACATTAATAACCAAGGTCACTTGCTGGTTATCATCATCGAAATCAGGAATGGTATTGACCTGCGGATAAGCATAACCGAGCTCACCCAGCTTACGCTTAAGCGCCTCTTCCAGAGCCGTGACTTCAGCACCGCTGTAGACATCGCCACTATTGATAGCGACCAAGGCTTCCAGCTCGGCACTCTTGCCTAGCAAGTTGCCACGCAGCTGCACTTTATCGACTTTGTACTGCTCACCTTCATCGACTTTCAGGGTGATATACACCCCTTTCTTGTCAGGTGAAATCGCCACTTGGGTCGAATCGAGGCGGTACTTAAGGTAACCGTTGTTGAGGTACATCGAACGTAGGGTTTCAAGATCCCCGGCCAGTACCTGCTTTTGGTATTTCTTATCGGCAAAGAAGTTCCACCACGACACTTCCGACTGCAACTTGAATTTATCGCGCAGATCTTCATCGCTGAAGACTTCGTTGCCGATAAAGTTGATCTGCTGGATCTCAGCCGACACACCTTCGGTGAAAACGAACTTCAAGTCTGCACGGTTTCGCGGCAGCGGAGTCACCACAGCTTGCACTGTCGCGTTGTATTTACCCACGCTGTAGTAAAAGTCTTCCAGCCCTTTTTCAATTTTGCTCAGGGTGGTCCGATCGAGAGATTCACCGATACGTACACGAGACGCATCCAGGTTCTCTGTCAGCTGCTCCTCCTTGATAGCCTTGTTACCAGAAAAGGTAATACTCGCAATCGTCGGGCGTTCCTGCACCTGAACCAGCAAGGTGTTACCATCTCGGAAGACTTGGATGTCCTCGAAATTACCCGACGCAAAGAGCGATTGGATCATTTCGGAAATATCTCCGTCATCAACATTATCTCCAACCCGGACAGGCATTTGGAGCAATGCAGCACCAAGCGTAACACGCTGGAGGCCCTCAAAGCGGATATCGTCTACTACAAATTGTTCCGCACTATGCGCAACACTACTGCTTAGAAGTAGCGTTGCGACCAACAGTTTTTTCATCGCCATTACTGTTCTGATTATTCCTTGCTAAAACGCTCTTATTAAAGGCGGGTAAAATCATTGAATAGCGCAACAGCCATTAATGCAACCAAAATGGCTGAGCCCACTCTATAGCCTATATCCTGAACACGTTCAGAAACAGGACGACGTGTCACCGCTTCGATGGCAAAAAACATCAAGTGTCCACCATCCAATACCGGCAGCGGTAACAGATTGACTATCCCCAAGTTAACACTGATCAAGGCCAAAAAGCCTAGGAAATAAACCATACCGTAATCGGCGGTCATCCCAGCCCCTTTGGCAATCGAGATCGGGCCACTCAAATTCTTTATCGCGACATCACCGGTTACCAGCTTGGTCACCATATCAAAGGTTAATGTCACGAGTTGCCACGTCTTCTCCGCAGCTTTGCCTACCGCCTCAACCGGTCCATACTGCAAGTTTATGCGGTACGACTCCGGCCACGGGTCGACTTTGGGTGCAAACCCTGCGTAACCGACAAGTTCATCACCCACCGTTTTCGCCCCAGGGGTCAACGACAAGGTAACCGGCTCACCGTCACGTAAGACCTCCATCGTCAGCGCCTGCTGAGGATGGGAGCGTACTGCATCCACGACCTGCTGCCACTCGGTTACGCTCTCTCCGTCGATTGCAATAATTTCGTCATTTAAGCGCAATCCGGCGGAAATTGCTGCTCCGTCTTCCACAAGTTGTGAAATGACCAGAGTAATTTCAGGCGAGTATGGGGTGATCCCCAATGTCGTCAATACACGCTCACTTTCCGGGTCAAACGACCAGCCCGACAAGTCGAGTTGCTTCTCCACTTCGTAGCTAGTGCCTGGCTCGGTAACGGTGACAAGCATTTCTTTATCGCCAATATGAGAAATCATCGCCATATTAACGGATTCCCATTCTGCGGTTTTGATTCCTGAAATGGTCTTTAGTTCCATTCCACTTTCAATTCCTGCCTCAGCAGCAATCGATTGTGGGGCAATTTCACCGATAACCGGCTTTACCGCAGGAACACCAATCAAGTAAACGACCCAGTAAGCAAAAATGGCAAACACAAAGTTTGCCAGCGGGCCCGCCGCTACAATAGCGCTACGCTGCCACAGTTTCTTGTTATTGAAGGCCATATGGCGGCGGTCGGATTCAACCGGCTCGACCCGCTCATCAAGCATCTTGACATAACCACCCAGCGGGATCATCGCTAGGGTATATTCAGTACCATCTTTACCTATCTTACGCCACAGCGCCTTACCAAAGCCGATAGAGAATTTCTCAACATAGACCCCGCAGCGACGCGCCACCCAGAAGTGTCCATATTCATGAACGGCAATGAGTATTCCAAGGGCAAGCAGAAATGCGCCTAGGTTCCATAATATTCCTGTCATAACGCTACCTTACGTATTACTTCCTGTGCCAAGACTCGGGCCATTCTATCGAGCTCAATAACGCTTTCCAAGTCAGTTGGTTCAACCAATGACACAGACTCCATGACGCGACGATTAACCTTGGCGATATCGGTAAAGCCCAAACGGTTCCCCAAGAATGCTGCCACCGCTTCTTCATTGGCGGCATTGAGGGTCGTTGTCGCAGCCTGTCCGCTAAAGCAAGCATCCATCGCCAGCTTCAGGCAAGGATAGCGGGAAAAATCCGGCTTAAGGAAAGTAAATTCGCCGACTTTACTGAAATCAAGAGGGGCAACGCCCGCGTCTACTCTTTCAGGATAGGACATCGCACACGCTATTGGCGTTCTCATATCAGGCAAACCCATCTGGGCCAGGACAGAACCATCCTTGTATTGCACCATAGAATGGATCACGGACTGAGGGTGGATGATGACATCCATCTGCTCACGTGAGGCATTGAACAGCCAGCGAGCCTCAATAAACTCTAGCCCTTTGTTCATCATGGTGGCCGAATCAACTGAAATTTTCGGCCCCATCGACCAGTTTGGGTGGGCAATTGCCATCGCTGGCGTCACGGCAGCCAATTCACTGACGTTGGTATAGCGGAACGGACCACCCGAGCCAGTAAGGAGAATTTTACTGACCCCAGCCGCATCGAGATCACAATACCCCATTTCACGCTGCACCTGCTCTGGCAGGCTTTGGAAAATGGCATTATGTTCGCTATCTACTGGCAGAAGCTCGGCGCCGTACTCACGGCAGGCATCGATAAACATTTGGCCTGACATCACCAGTGCTTCTTTGTTGGCGAGTAAAATACGCTTCCCCGCTTTAACCCCCGCCATCGTTGGTAGCAGGCCTGCCGCCCCAACAATCGCCGCCATCACGGTGTCAATCTCATCAAGCGAGGCAACCTGGCACATACCAATCTCGCCTGCCAGCACCTCAGTGGTTAGCCCCTGCTGCTTGAGTAAGATGCTAAGCTCAGCAGCCGCATTTTCCGAGGCCATTGCCGCGTACTTAGGCTGCCACTGACGACACAGCTCAAACATTTTCTGGCTATTGCTTCCCGCAGCCAAAGCAACAACGTCAAACAACTCGGGATTCTGTGCAGCAACAGCCAATGTGCTGCTACCTATAGATCCCGTCGCACCAAGAATCGTTAACTTACGCATACTATCACTTAACAACAAACAATCATTGACTGGCCAATTGAGCATGGCACTCAAGCCGGCAGCAAACAAGTCAGTAATGACTCACACTGCCGGCCAGGAATGGAAGGTTAGCTTACACTAACCATAAATACAGTAGGGCAAAAACAGGAAGGGCTGCGGTCAGGCTATCAATTCTATCGAGAATGCCGCCATGACCAGGCAAGATATTACCACTGTCTTTAATGCCTGAAACACGTTTGAACATGCTCTCGACCAAGTCACCTAGCACCGAGGCAACCACCGTCACCACAGCAATCAATAACAAACTGGACAGACTGGCAAACGGAATATCCATCAGCGCCGCACCTCCCCAAGTGACCGCCACGGCTAATACCGCGCCGCCGACCAAGCCTTCAATCGTCTTGTTCGGACTCACAGCCGGTGCCATCTTGTTCTTGCCAAAACGCTTACCCGAGAAGTAAGCGCCGGTATCAGCGGCCCATACTAGGAAACAGACCAACATCACTAATTTAGCGCCATGATATGGGTTGTCTAGGTAATTTACCGCGCGGAGCATCAAGACACTCCAAAAGAAAGGTAGCAGAGTCAACAAACCAAAGAGGTGCTTTAGAGGAGGAGTGGTTGACCAAGCTTTGGCACTACCCGGGTAGCTTATAGCCAATGCCGAGGCGACAATCCACCATAGCCCGCCAACCAGCAGCATAGCTTGATGGGATGATGCCAGCACAGACAAGGCTTCAACATCGGTTGGCATAACGACCAGCGAAATCAGCATGGCTGCTGCCGGTAAGATCATCGCAACAAAGCGCGATTTTGTGTCTACAAATTGTGTCCACTCCCAGAAACCCAGTAGGGTAATTGCCGCAAGGGCTGCAACAAAGGCAGGAAAAGGTAAAAGGAAAATTCCTGCGATAACTAGGGGAGCGAGAATGACTGCGGTGATAATACGTTGCTTAAGCAAACTGCGTCCTCTCATTTTTCTATTGTGACCGCGCCCGAAAGCTACGGTGTTTTGGTAATCCGGTTACCAGTAAAAAAGGCATCAAGACCATAGCCAGATGCCCTATAAAGTACATAATCCTGCCAGCGTTGACGAGCGAAGAATTACTTATCCATCAATGCGTGAATTTGCTCACCAGTGCAACCAAAGCGACGCTCCCGGTTAACAAACCATGCAACGGCCTCGACAAAGCTTTGCTCATCGAAATCTGGCCAGTGCTGCTCGGTAAAGTAAAGTTCAGCGTACGCCGCCTGCCACAGCATGAAATTACTGATTCGACATTCCCCGCTGGTACGGATCAAGAGATCGACATCGGGTAAGCCTGCGGTGGATAATCCTGAAGCCAACATCTCTTCAGTAATATCTGATTCTGTTAAGCCCTGCTCAGAAGCTTGCTGAACAAGGCGCTTTGCTGCCTGTAAAATATCCCATTGGCCACCATAGTTGGCTGCCACGTTCAGCACCAAACCGGTATTGTCGGCGGTCAAGGCTTCTGCGTCTGCGATTTTCTTCTGCAGCCGCTCGCTAAATCGCTGGGTGTCACCAACAATACGCAAGCGAATATTATTCTTGTGCAGGCGCTTCACTTCACGACCAAGTACAGTCATGAACAGTTCCATCAGCAAGGAGACTTCATCCTCGGGGCGTCGCCAGTTCTCACTGCTAAAAGCAAACAGGGTAACAACCTGAATCCCCAAGCGACTTGCGGTCGAGACAGTCTTACGTACGGCTTCAACGCCGGCCTTGTGGCCAAACACTCGAGGTTTGCCCTTGGCTTTTGCCCAGCGCCCATTACCGTCCATAATCACGGCAACGTGCTTTGGCAAGCTTTCACTACCAAGCGCAGTATCGATTGTATGCTCTGCCATACATATCCCTCAAAAAAAAGCGCTGTGCTGCACGCACAGCGCCCTAAACTATATCAAGCAATCGAATTAAGGCTGCGCCTTAAACTTCCATTAGCTCTTTTTCTTTCGCTTCTAGAATCACTTCGATGTCCTTAACAGCTGCATCAGTCAGCTTCTGGATATCGTCCTGAGTGCGACGATCATCATCTTCAGAGATTTCTTTGTCTTTTAGAAGTGCTTTTACGTCTGCGTTAGCGTCACGGCGGATGTTACGAATAGCAACACGGCCTTGCTCCGCTTCAGCGCGAACGACCTTAACCAGATCACGACGACGCTCTTCTGTTAGCGGTGGCAATGGAACGCGGATCACAGTGCCGGCAGACATTGGGTTAAGACCCAGATCAGACATCATGATCGCTTTTTCAACTTTTTGCGTCAGCTCTTTGTCGAATACAGTGATAGCCAAAGTACGAGAGTCTTCAGCAACAACGTTTGCAAGCTGCTTAAGCGGCGTATTTGCACCGTAGTACTCAACATAGATAGTATCTAGCAGGCTTGGGTGTGCACGACCAGTACGTACTTTAGCCAGCTGGTTTTTCAGCGCTTCAACGCTTTTACCCATGCGCTCTTGCGCATCTTGTTTGATTGCATCAATCACGATTAATACCCTTAATGATTCGGTAAAGACGGGAGCCTAGGTGCTCCCGATAAGAATAAGTGGCGTCACTTACTCGCAAGACTTAGTCGTTAGAGATCAACGTACCTTCCTGCTCGCCCATTACCACGCGGCGTAGGGAACCAGGTTTGTTCATGTTGAACACGCGAATTGGCATGCTGTGATCGCGAGCAAGCGTAAATGCGGCCAAATCCATTACTTTCAGTTCTTTCTCAAGAACATCTTGAAAGCTTAGCTTATCACAAAGAACAGCATCTGGGTTCTTAACTGGGTCATCTGTGAACACGCCATCAACTTTTGTTGCCTTCAAAACAACATCCGCTTCGATTTCGATACCACGCAAACATGCAGCAGAGTCTGTGGTAAAGAACGGGTTACCCGTACCAGCAGAGAAGATGACCACTCGGCCCTGGCGCAACTGGCTAATCGCATCAGCCCAGTTGTAGTTATCACAAACGCCATTAAGAGGAATGGCTGACATTACTCGAGCGTTCACATAGGCACGGTGTAGCGCATCACGCATTGCCAAACCGTTCATCACGGTTGCTAGCATACCCATGTGATCGCCCACAACTCGGTTCATACCTGCTTCAGCAAGGCCTGCACCACGGAACAGGTTACCACCACCAATAACAAGGCCAACCTGTACACCTAATTCAATCAGTTCTTTGATTTCCTGAGCCATACGGTCAAGAACTTGTGCATCAATACCAAAACCTTCCTCGCCCTGCAGTGCTTCCCCACTGAGTTTGAGTAGAATACGTTGATAAGTCGGTTTAGGATTCGTGGTCATTAGTTTACCTTCCAGGCTTACAAATATAGAGACGGAGTTGTAAAAAGACCGCAGCCTAGGCTACGGTCTTTGGAGTTCTTAGCAAGAAGGATTAACCCTTCTGTACTGCTGCTACTTCATCAGCAAAGCTCATTTCTTGAGCTTTCTCGATGCCTTCACCAACTTCTAGGCGGATGAAGTTAGTTACTGTAGCGCCTTTAGCTTTCAGCATTTGACCAACAGTTTGAGATGGGTCCATGATGAATGCTTGACCAGTTAGAGAAACTTCGCCGGTGAATTTCTTCATACGGCCAACAACCATTTTCTCTGCAATCTCTTGAGGCTTGCCAGATTCAACAGCGATAGCAACCTGGATTGCTTTCTCTTTCTCAACTACGTCAGCTGGTACGTCTTCTGGGTTAACGAACTCAGGCTTAGAAGCAGCGATGTGCATTGCAACGTGCTTGATAGTCTCTTCGTCAGCTTCACCAGCAACAACAACACCGATACGCTCGCCGTGACGGTAAGAACCGACTTTAGCACCTTCGATGAACTCAACGCGACGGATAGAGATGTTCTCACCGATTTTAGCTACTAGAGCGATACGCGCGTCTTCGAATTTAGCTTGAAGTGCAGCGATGTCTAGACGCTCAGTTAGAGCTACTTCTAGAACTTCGTTAGCGAATGCTAGGAAGTTTGCATCTTTAGCAACGAAGTCAGTTTGGCAGTTAACTTCAAGAAGTGCTGCAACGCCGTCAGCGTCTTTGATTAGGATTGTACCTTCAGCAGCAACGTTACCTGCTTTTTTAGCAGCCTTAGCAGCACCGCTTTTACGCATGTTTTCGATCGCTAGTTCAATGTCAGCGTTCGCTTCAACAAGCGCTTTTTTACATTCCATCATGCCTGCGCCAGTACGTTCGCGCAGTTCTTTAACTAGGGCAGCTGTAACTGTTGCCATCGTTATATCCTCAGTTTAAATACTTGATATAAAAATCAGGGGCCGAAAATAGGCCCCTGGTAACCATACTTAGTTTACACAAGGTAACTTAAGATGCTCAAAGAGCTGGTTATTATTCAGCTTCTACGAAACCGTCTTGTTCAGCTTGAACAACGATATCTTGGTTGCGAGCTTCAGTAACAGTTTGAGCAACAGCACCAGTGTAAAGCTGGATAGAACGGATTGCATCATCGTTACCTGGAACAACGAAGTCAACGCCATCTGGGTTAGAGTTAGTATCTACAACAGCAAATACTGGGATACCCAGGTTGTTCGCTTCTTTGATAGCGATGTGTTCGTGATCAGCATCGATTACGAACATTGCGTCTGGTAGGCCGCCCATGTTCTTGATACCGCCTAGAGACTTCTCAAGCTTTTCCATTTCACGAGTACGCATTAGCGCTTCTTTCTTGGTTAGCTTGTCGAAAGTACCGTCTGTAGACTGAGATTCAAGATCTTTAAGACGCTTGATTGACTGACGAACAGTTTTCCAGTTAGTCAGCATACCACCCAACCAGCGGTTGTTTACGTAGTACTGGTCACAGTTAACTGCAGCTTCTTTGATAGATTCGCTGGCTGCACGCTTAGTACCAACAAAAAGAACTTTACCCTTGCGAGCAGCAATCTTGTTGATTTCTGCAAGAGCGTCGTTGAACATTGGTACAGTTTTCTCAAGGTTGATGATATGTACCTTGTTACGAGCACCGAAGATGAATGGCTTCATCTTTGGGTTCCAGTAACGAGTTTGGTGACCGAAGTGTACACCAGCCTTAAGCATGTCGCGCATTGATACAGTTGCCATTGAATAATCCTCTATGGGGTTAGGCGTCCACATACCCCATCTTACCGACCCAGACAACGCCAAAGGCGTTACAGCTTCGCGAAAAGCTGCTGGGCACCCCGGAAGACGTGCCGATATGTGTGAATGATTAATTAAAGTTTAGTGCAACCGGCATGACTGGGTCGAAACTCAATCATCCAATTACGGCGCGCTTTATACCATATTTCTCTTACTAAAATCCAGTCCCAATGTTTTCAATTCAGTGATTGTACCTAAACTTGGTTTCCATCCAGCCCCCTCACTGTTACCATGTAATGAAGAGGTAACAAACAAATAGAGAAGACTGAATGAGCATCAAGATCAAAACGGCTGAAGAGATCGAAAAAATGCGCGCAGCCGGCCGTTTGGCCGCTGAAGTGCTGGAAATGATCGAACCTCACATCAAAGAAGGTGTGACGACAGACGAGCTAAACCAAATCTGTCATGATTATGCGTTGGAGAAAGGCGCCTACTCGGCCCCGCTTGATTACCACGGTTTTCCAAAATCTATCTGTACGTCTATCAACCACATCGTATGCCACGGCATTCCTGCCAGCCAGGATGAGATGGGTAGCAACGGCCAGATGAAACCAGCTGTTCTCAAGAGCGGCGATATCATCAATGTTGATATCACGGTCATTGTACCGAATGACGAAAATGCCGATTTGAGCGTACGTCCCGTGGGCTACCATGGTGATACGTCAAAAATGTTCCTAGTCGGCGATGTGACGCCTGCGGATAAGCGTCTATGCCGCGTCACTCAGGAAGCATTGTATGTGGGTATGCGCAAGGTCAAGCCAGGAGCCCGCGTAGGTGATATCGGTACAGCGATTGAGAAGTTCATCAAAGACAACAACAAGAAGAATCCTTTAAACAAGTATTCTATTGTTAAAGATTTCTGCGGCCACGGTATCGGCAGTGAATTCCACGAAGAGCCTCAGGTTGTGCACTACCGCAATGGCGACCGCTCGGTACTCAAGGCAGGTATGTGTTTCACTATCGAGCCAATGATCAATGCTGGTAAATTCGGTTGTACCGTTGATGCCGCCGATGACTGGACGGTTTACACTGGCGATGGCAAAAAATCAGCGCAGTACGAACACACTATCGTAGTGACCGAAACGGGCTGTGAAGTGCTGACTCTGCGTAGCGATGACACTATCCCGCGTCTGATGAATAACTAAGTCACGCCTTAGCATGATTGAAGATTCTCTGAGCCGACCTTTGGGTCGGCTTTTTTATTGCTATCAGTCCCGACCGTGATAGGGTTATACCAAGAGTATTGACTATGCACGGACGGCAATGACAGATCCTATTTCTCACCCAACAACCGAACAGGTTGATCCCATGGCGCCAGAGCAGCTCCGCCAAGAGCTGGATCAGTTTAGCGACAGCCAAAAGGCCCAGTTTCTGGCTCATACCCCGGTAACGAATTTGGTCGAAGCCCGATCACGCTTTACCGACCACCTACTCGACCGACTGTGGCAGCACTTTGGCCTTACCGAGCACCCGACGCTGGCCCTAGTTGCCGTCGGTGGTTATGGGCGCGGCGAGTTACATCCCCTGTCGGATGTCGACATCCTTATCCTCAGCCAGGCACCAATTAACGATGACACCGGCAGCACGGTCAGTGCCTTCCTCACCCTGCTGTGGGATCTCAAGCTCGATGTCGGCCACAGTGTCCGTACAATTGATGAGTGCATTACGATTGGCCTTGATGATCTGACAGTGGCAACCAACCTGCAGGAATCACGCTGGCTATGCGGCAATCCAGAGACCTACCAGCAGCTGGAAGAACGGCTTAACGACGGTAATTTCTGGCCCAGCGAGCAATTCTACCAAGCCAAGCTAGACGAACAGAAAACCCGCCATGCCCGCTATCACGATACCACCTATAATCTTGAACCAGATATCAAATCCAGTCCGGGAGGCCTACGCGACATCCATACCTTGAGCTGGGTAGCCCGTCGTCATTTCGGGGCCACCAGCCTGCTCGAAATGAGCCGCTTTGGTTTCCTGACCGATGCCGAATACCGCGAGCTGGTCGAATGCCAAGACTCGTTATGGCGGATCCGTTTCGCCCTCCACAGCGAGCTACGCCGTTATGACAACCGTCTGACCTTCGGCCACCAAGCCTCGGTGGCAGAGTTGCTGGGCTACCAAGGTGAGGGCAACCGCGGGGTTGAAATGATGATGAAAGATTTCTACCGTACCTTGCGCCGCGTGGCCGAGCTCAACAAGATGTTATTACAGCTGTTTGACCAAGCCATTCTGAATAAGGGCACAGCCCCCGCCCCTATTGCACTTGATGACGATTTTCAGTTGCGTGGCCACCTTATCGAAGCAACAAAACCGGCGCTATTCCAAGCAAGGCCGGAAACTATCCTCGATATGTTCCTGCATGTTGCCCGCAACTCGCAGATTGAAGGGATTGCCGCCCCGACCCTGCGACAGCTGCGTACCGCCCGCCGTCGTCTTAACCGTTTTTTAATTGAGATCCCTGCTGCGCGGGATAAATTCATGGAACTGGTTCGTCAACCCAACTGTCTGCAAAAGGCCTTCCGCCTGATGCATCGCCATGGTGTGTTGTCAGCCTACCTACCACAGTGGAGCCAGATTGTCGGTCAGATGCAATTTGACCTGTTCCATGTCTATACTGTCGATGAGCATACCGTCAGGCTGCTAAAAAACCTCAATAAATTCAACGATCCGATCAACCGGGACCGACACCCGATCTGCTGCGAAGTGTATCCTCGGGTTGCCAAAAAAGAGATCCTCCTACTCGCTGCCATATTCCATGACATCGCCAAAGGACGCGGCGGCGATCACTCCGAGCTCGGTGGTGTCGATGCCTATGATTTCTGTCTTCAGCACGGCTTGTCCAAACCCGAGGCCAATCTGGTCAAATGGCTGGTCAACCAACACTTGCTGATGTCGGTCACCGCCCAGCGCCGTGATATCTACGATCCGGAAGTGATCACCGAGTTTGCCAAGGAAGTACGTGACGAAGAACGACTCGATCACCTGGTCTGCCTCACCGTGGCTGATATCTGCGCTACCAACCAGGAACTGTGGAACAGCTGGAAGCGCACCCTACTGGCCGAGCTGTATTACTCCACCCAAAAAGCCCTGCGCCGCGGGCTCGAAAACCCGCCCGATATTCGTGAGCGGATCCGCCACAATCAACAGATGGCTTCAGCCCTGCTTCGAAGTCAGGGATTTGCACCTCGCGATATCGAAGTATTGTGGCAGCGCTTCAAGGCAGACTATTTCCTGCGCCATACCCACAAGCAAATCGCCTGGCATGCCGAAGCTATCCTCAAGCATGAGGATCATAGTAAGCCTCTGATCTTGATCAGCCAAAAGCCGACTCGTGGCGGTACTGAAGTTTTTGTCTACTGTCGCGATAAAGCAAAATTATTTGCTATCGTTGTCTCCGAGCTGGACAAGAAAAACCTCAGTGTCCACGATGCCCAGGTCATGACCAGCAAGGATGGTTTTGCCCTCGATACCTTCATGGTGCTTGATCCTACCGGTAAGGCCCTAAGTGAAAGCCGCCACCAAACGGTGCGCCGGGCACTGATCAACGCCCTGACCCATATGAAGTCCGATCGCAAGAAAAAGCGTCCGCCCTACAAACTGCAGCACTTCAACGTCAAAACCAAGGTCGACTTCCTGCCAACAAAATCGGGAAAGAAAACCATGATCGAGCTGGTCGCACTGGATATGCCGGGGTTATTGGCCCGGGTCGGCTCGGTGTTTGCCCGTCAGCATATCAGCTTACAAGCCGCGAAAATCACCACCATCGGGGAACGGGCCGAAGATTTTTTCATCGTCACCAATAAAGACGGCGAGCAACTTAGCGAAGAGCAACAAGTTCAGCTGAGGGATGCGCTGATAGAGCGACTAGAAAAACAATAATAAAAAACAACGGGAGGGCTAGCAACAGTCACTCCCGTTGCCAAACCAACAAGAACAACAACACTCCAACATCAACACCAATAACAGAAGCACGAGGCCAGTATGTACCCCAACCTCACAGCCATCGGCATTGAAAAGCCGGAAACGATTGAACGCTACAGCCTGCGGCAGGAAGCCGCCAATGACATTTTAAAAATCTACTTTGCCAAACAAAAAGGCGAGCTATTTGCCAAAAGCGTGAAGTTCAAATTTCCCCGCCAGCGTAAAACCGTCATGGTCAACAGCGGGAGCCGGGAATACAAAGAAGTAACGGAGATCAACCGCACTCTGACGTTTATCATCGACGAACTGGATCGCATCACCAACAAAAAGCATAGTGAAGTTGATATTAAGAAGAAGATCCTTGGTGACCTGCGCCACCTGGAGCAAGTAGTCAGTCACAAGATCGCCGAGATCGAGGCTGATCTAGAAAAGCTTAAGTAACCCCCTCCCCTCTTCACTGATACAAATGGAGCCCAATTAAGGGCTCCAATCTCGAATAGTATGTTAACTCGAATAAAAGCTAAGCCGCATCAGCTTGCTTGGCCCAGCCCTCGATCCAAGGCATCGCAACTTCCAGTGCATCGAAGTGAACGCAAGCATCCACATCCAACCGCTCCGTCAATGGCTTGGCCTGCAACTGAACCAGCAGCTCATCAAACTGACGTCCGCCACCACAAAAGCGATCTTCACCATAGCTCGAATCACCCAGTGCAATCACCCCGTAACGCAGCTGGGGCATCAGAGGAAAGGAATCATTGAGCGCTTGGTAGAGCGGCAGCAAGTTATCGGGGATCTCCCCTTGGCCCGTGGTCGAGGACACCACTAACGCCAGCTCTTGTTGATAACCGAGGAACTCATCCAATGTCGGCTCTAGAAACAGTTCAACCTTGTGGCCAGCCTCCACCAGATAACGCACTACTTCTTCTGCAACCTCTTCAGCTCCGCCGAATACCGAGCCGACAAATACACCTATTCTTGCCATCATCCAACACCTTCCTTTGTGTTCTAGTTACATGTTAAATGTGGTCTTTTAAGCGGTTAGATGCAAGTTTAATCGCAAGGTGCCATCAACTCGGTTTCCCAGCCAAATGCATCCATCACCCGCAGCCATGGCTCATCGACACCGGCACGGATATCCAGCTGTTCGCCCGTTAGGGGGTGCTGCAGTTGCAGGCGCGAAGCATGCAACATCAATCGGCGGCAGTCATAATTTTCGCGGAACATCCGATTATGGCGGCCATCACCGTGATTAACATCACCAATAATATGGTGGCTCAGGTGGTGCATATGGCGGCGCAACTGATGCTTACGCCCTGTCTCAGGCTTCATTTCTACCAAACAATAACGACTAGTCACATAGCGGCCAACCGGAATATCGGTTTCCACCTTGGCCAAAGGTGCGTACGCGGTAACAGCCGACTGAGCTTCTTTGTCTTTATTGGCATCTTTATCGGCAATTTTATCTAACTCTTCTTTGAGTGGGTAATCCAATACCGCCGCTTCCTTCACCCAGCCTCGCACCACTGCATGGTAGGTCTTTTTCACATCCCGCCCGGCAAACAAAGGCATCATCAGCGCTGCAGTTTCACTCGACAGGGCAAACAGCAACACACCGGAAGTCGGCCGATCCAACCGGTGTAACGGAAACACATGCTGGCCGATTTGATCGCGAAGGGTCTGCATAACAAACACCGTCTCATGACGATCAAGCCAAGAGCGATGCACCAGCATACCGGCAGGTTTATTAACCGCAACCAGGTGTTCATCACGGTAAAGGATTTCGAGTTCCATCACTATTTACTCTTAAATAATTGGTCAAGTTCGCGAGTCACAGCCAAGGTTGCCGCTTGACCCTTGTTTTCCTTCATCGCTTCCTCAACATAGGGGGAAATTTCAAATGCCGCAGGCAACGCCATCTTCATGGCAAGCATGTGGTTCAATTTGGGGATAAATATCCACTGCAGCCACTGCTCGCAGCGCAGGGTATCAATGGCGAACGGTTGGCAGCTGTTCAGCGCCTCAGCCGGTGGTTGCTCGGCCTCCCAATGATCATACGTTTGCAAAACCGTGGTTAGCTTATCCAGCAACAGCTGGCAATGACGGAATTTATCCATCACACCCCCTCTAAATGATGAATGTTATTTTGATAAGGGGCGAAGGATACCACCTCAATGAAGTTTGGGTATATACTCGTTCTCCTTGATTAAAGAGCACTGAGACTGCCCATGGATAATTTTCATACCCTAACCCAACTCTTAGACAATGCCGGGTGCCAGTACAAGATTTTTGACCTTGGCCGCCGCGTCAGTGAAATCGATGTTGAACAATTCAAGGCAGTAGAAGAGAACCGCCAGCCCTATCCATGGCCTCTGCAGCAGCATGCCCACCTGTCGATCTCATTTTGGCAAGCTGACAACCCACCGTGGATATGGTTCCTACGCTTACCGCTCGATGAACGCGGCCTACTAAAGCAAGCCGCTGTCGGTGACTTCATCAAATATGTTATCGAAGCGATGGGAGCAACCCTTAATAGCACCCCGACGGAAGAAGAGCAGGAAAAGCTCGCAGCTAATCCGTATACCTTCAAGCCAAGCGATGACAAAATGGCCATCTTCCATGCTCAGTTGCGCAGCCAACTTTCTTTGTCTACCAGCCACTACTACGAGCATGCCCAGCACTACCTTACCGGTGAACAGGGCTGGGACAAGTGGCAGGGTGTCGGTCTACAAGGCTTAGCTGATGTCTGCGCTCGCATCAAGCAAGAGAACAATGCGACTTTGCTGCGCAAAGCCACCAACAACCTGCCTCTGACGCCGCTTTATGCTTTGCTCGGTTGTTTGGAGCACTGCCAACTACCTGAACCACTGGCTGCGCGCCTCGCCGAACGCCTGGATGAAGAAACAGCTGTCGATACCCCTGATCTGTTTCTCGTTGCTGCATTGATCCGCGCCCTATCCGGTGCTGAAACCACCCAGCTTCGTCAGCCGCTTGAGCGCTTGCTAGCCCAACCAGAACTTTGCCACCCAGAGGTTTTGGTTGCTATCGCTGGTCGCTGCTGGAATGGCCTGGCTGATCCCAAAATAGCGAGTACCTTCCTGCTGCGCCTTGCTGAAACGGGTGATCAAGCCCTATTCAACCAGCTATTTGCCGATTTGGTGATGCTGCCAATGCTACGTGGCATAATGTTGCAGGTACTACACGGGCAAGCAGACCCAGCACTGGTTGAGGCTATTATAAAGCTTCAGCAACATGCCCGAAGCCCACAGCAATAAGGATGTTCTAGGCCGGAAGGCCCGGAAAAACAAGGATGTAATGGAGTCAATGTAAGAAATGGATAACCTGTTAGGTATTTTACTGCTGGCAATTGTTGGCTACCTGTTCTGGCAACAGCGGCGACAGACAGAGCGTGCCAATTTTTTTATCAACCAACGCTGTGAGCATTTAGGGCTACAACTGCTCAATACTGCACGGGGAGAACACCGCCTTCGTGATCGCAACGGCCGTTGGGGGTGGCATACCACTTATTTGTTTGAATTTTCCGCCAGTGGGCAAGATGCCTATCAGGGGCATATTGTGATGAAAGGATTTCACTTGCTGACTATCCACATACCGCCCCACAGGATGCCGGGGGAGTAGAAAAAAGAACGGGCGCAACTTTCGTTGCGCCCTTAGGTCTTACATGCAGCAGTCCGGCTACTATGGTGCTCCCTGCGACAATCCTTGTTGTTCTAAATCCTTAGCGGTAATCCCTAAACCCCATCCCCGGGTTATCCTTGGTAGTTCCTTGACCTGCCGCGTTGTCCTTTTGCGACTCTCTCATCCTTCCTGGCGGTGTCCCTGCCTTCATCCTGAAGGGTTCCTGACACTTATCCTTAAGCTATCCTCTTGCCCTGTCCTAGAGCGCTATCCTTAAAGCCCCAATCCCTGAGGTGTTCCAGCCTTTCCAAAGCAGTCCTGTTCATCCTGACGGTAATCATCCTGATCCCCGACGGTATCCATTCCGTGTCCATGACATCTTGTCAGCTAACAACCCTGTTAGCACCGCCCTTCCTAGGCTTGCAGTATCCTACTGCGTTCCAGTTCCTGTGCCGCTATCCTGTCGACAAGGGCCATATTACGCCTTTTGCTCACTCATACAATTGACTATCTGACCGCATATCTCCACAGAGATCATTCACCATAAAAATGAAAAGGTTAATTATTTGATTAATAAAGACAAAACAAGAATAACTTCCTCTTTTATCTAAATATGATCTTTGCAATTCTTACAGCTTTGTAAGCGATCTCTCACAAGGAGGCAAGGCCATAACTGCACTCAATTGCACAAGCTTAAAATACCGTATTTCAATTTGATTACAGAGAATAGTCAAAATTATTACGAGTTTAACAATATGATCTGCAGATAATGGGTTATTTAGTGATATAGAAGCTAGACAAAGTATTTCACTCGCCTAGTGCCAAATACCAACAGTCGGTGCAGTGTTTATAAAGAAAAGTGAATAAGCCGAAGAGTAAACGATGGGGTATCTGGAGCTGGTTTTGAGAAGCAGAAAAAAGAGCGGGCGCAACTTGCGTTGCGCCCTTAGGTCTTACGTGCAGCAATCCCGCTACTATGGTGCTCCCTGCATCATTCCGTTGACAGCTGTATTCCTTCAGCATTGTCCTTTTTTACTTCGTCCTGAAGTGATCCTGTGGCCTTCCTGACCCGCCAGTCCATCCTGTCCTGACTCTCAACATCCATCCTGGAGGTGTCCCTAACTTCGTCCTGAAGTGGTCCTTTGTCATCCTGACTGGTAAACATCCTGCTTACCATTGTGCCGTTCCTCGGCTATCCCTTCACAGTCCTTGTTCGATATACCATCCTAGTACACCGGTCTCATCCTGAGACTAACCAAATCCTTGGTTTATTTCCTGTTCCGTTCCGTCAGTTCCTTCCGACAGGATTAATATTACGGATTTCTCCCCTGACAAAACAGCCACCTTAGAGATAATCTCTGGCCCTAAAGATAACCGACAAATAAGAAAAAAACACAAAAACAATGATAAACAACAACTTATAGAGAAACAAGTAGCTTGTTTACTAACTACCTCTCCTAAATGTCCCACACCCTTGTAAGAGATCTCTCACACAGCAATGAGATGAATGGACGTTTTCGATAAATTAATCAGAGCTAGCGGTCTGAAATATTTCTCTATAATTACCCTTATAGCCAAGTTACTGGGTATAAATCAATTGCGCTAGCCAAGGAGTGTCCATGGAAACCTTCAACCACAACCTTGCCTCTCTTTTCAGCCAATTAGGGCTGAACAATTCCAAAGAGTTTATCGAAATCTTTCTGGCAGAGCATCGTCTAGCCCAGCATGAACAGTTATCTGAAGCCAATTTCTGGCAACCTTCACAAAGACTCTTCCTCAAAGAATCACAAGAGCAGGATGCCGACTGGTGTGAGGTGATAGACCAACTTGATGCGTTACTGAGAAAATAACCGCACTTGTGGCTATTGTGTTGATTAGCCCGTTCGAGGGAAAATGCTCGATATAAGACAGCAACAAGGAAACCGCATGTCCTCAGAAATCACCCAAGCCCTTACCAACGCTATCGACGCTTTGGTCGCAGAAGGCAAAGAGCCCTCGGTGGCCTTAATTAAATCGAGGTTAGTTGATCCCCTGCCAATGCCGCTGATCATCAAAGCATTACAGAGTTGGAAGTCGAACTCACGGGTGCCCAAAATAGAAAAAGTTGACCAGCAGCCTAGCGCCGAAGTTCGAATTGCCACTCTGGAGCAGCAGGTTGCGGCACTGACAGCACGGCTGGAGCAACTGGAAAGCAAACAGGCTTAGTTTACCGTAGTAATATAACGGTCTAGCGGCGCAGGTTAATCCTGCGCCTCGCTCGTCACTCAATTGGGTATACCGCCTATTGGAAGTCCCAAGATAGATTAGAAACAATACGGCACTTGTCGCACTTGTAATGGAAAATACCATGCAACGGCTCATCCAAGTGCCATTGGCCACCGCATTTCGGACAAGGACGGTTCAGTTCGCTTTCAAGACTTTCTCCGCCGACCCGATACTGGTAATAGTAAGTCGGGATCTTGGTAATAAACTCAATTCGTCCGCGTAAGTCCCAGCCTCGGCGGAAAATATCACTGTCGGCATCACGAATTTCATGCAGTGCCGCATGCTCGGCTTGGCACGCCCCTGCCATTTGTAACTCATCACAGGCTTGCCATTCGGTCTGCCACTTGACCACCGCTTTATGATCACCATTCAGTGTCGGCTCAGGCAAGCGGTAAAGTGGTATCGGCATCAGGGTATCCCCGCAGCGCAGTGGCGAGCAGGTATGCACATATGTGGTATACATCACCTGCCAGCTCGGTGAGAAATCCTCGGCAGCCGCTTCTGAATTGAGATCCCTTCCCAACAGCTTTACCTTGGGACTTAGCAGGCTGGCCTGGCTCAGGCGGTTTATACAGGCTTTCACCTGCGGGCTGTTGAAGCGGGCATGTAGGCTTTCTTCTTCAGGACACACAGCCCTCACTTTAAAGGTGGCCTCATCCATCACGATGGGAAATTCGCGTCCCAGCACCTGGCCGTTATAGCGCAGAGCATCCATCAAACCGTTGATGGCGGTGTCCACTGCCGCAATGGTGGTGTTATCAAAACATTCAAATTGCAATTCGACGACGTACATAACTTATTCGGCCTTTACCACAGGTTGCAGGGCTGCCAAAAATTGCTCAAGGTTTGGTGACAATACCTCTCGCTTGTTTTTGCCCAATGTCTCCAGGATCACTTCACCGGTAAGGTTACATACCGATACCACTTCACTTTCAGAATCCATTGCGCCGATAAATACCGTCGGCTTGAGCTTTAAGCGACGCTGGGTCACCAGATGGCCAAGAATATTTTCCTGCAAACGCTGCACATCGTCTTCATTGAAAGCCTGTAGCAAATCAAACTCGATAGTACCCGTCACGGTTTGAAACCTAGCAGCCATATCACCGCTGAACTGGGTGCCGTAGAATGCAACGATATCTTCATGCAGACGAAGCTCTATGCCTTTTTCCACACCAGCAAGATCCCCGATTGGTGAGCGGACAACCGGTTGCCAGCTCACTTCGTAACCATCATCGGCCTTCACGCAAGGCGAAGGTAGACCAATCAAGTCATCACTGCGAGGAAAACCTTGATCGGCATCACACCATGCTTGCAAAAAACGGGAAGAAAATTCAGATAACGCCGTTGCAACGGGATGATTCATTCGCAACCTCTCAAAAGATTAAGTAAACTTTGCCTATTCTAATCCAAGTGTGTCCAGGACAGTATGAGCAAATATCAAGACGCGAAAGAATTAGCCGGTTTGACCTTAGGTCAGGGTACCGAATACAAAGATCAATACGATGCCTCCCTTCTTCAACCAGTGCCTCGTAGCCTGAATCGAGACGATCTCGCTCTTGGCGAAACATTGCCATTCACAGGCTATGATATCTGGACACTCTATGAGCTTTCTTGGCTAAACAGCAAAGGCTTGCCACAGGTTGCCATTGGTGAGGTTCGCCTACCAGCGACGAGCCCGAATTTGATTGAGTCAAAATCATTCAAGCTATACCTAAACAGCTTTAACCAAACTAAGTTTGCGAGCTGGCAGGAAGTCGCCGATATTCTGCAGAAAGATCTAACCCAATGTGCCGGTGAAGATGTTGATGTCACCATTCAGCCGATATCGGACTTTGACGACCAACCTATCGCTAACTTCTTTGGCGAATGTATTGATGATCAAGATATCGAAATCACTGACTATGAATTTGATGCATCCTACCTTGAAGGGGCTGCATCAGAGGAAAATGTCACTGAGATTTTACACAGCCACCTGCTAAAATCTAACTGCCTGATCACCAGCCAGCCAGACTGGGGAAGCGTACGCATCTCTTACACCGGTAAGAAAATTGATCGTGAAAAGCTCCTACGTTACTTAATTTCATTCCGTAACCATAACGAGTTCCACGAACAATGTGTCGAGCGTATTTTCACCGACATCATGAAATACTGTAAACCGGAGCTATTGACTGTTTACGCCCGCTATACCCGCCGTGGTGGTTTGGACATCAACCCATACCGTACCAACATGGGCAAAACCCCAAGCGATAACTTCCGTTTGGCAAGGCAGTAATACAGCGCTGTGATAATACCTAGCTGATTAATACACAGAAATGTGCAAAATGTTACTCAGTTTGTTTTAAGTCCAGCAAATTCGAAGACTTTGCTGGACTTGATAAGCTAACCCATTAATATTGGTAATACTGTTTTTTTGGGTTCTTGAAAGTATGTCTGCTAGCCGTTGGCTGTTCCGTTTGCTGTTCATTGGCATCATCTCGTTCAGCACACAAGCTAAAATTTTTACCACGCCAATTCTGGCAGAAGCCAATGAGCTGCTCCAAACCAATCCTGAGCAATCTTTGGTTATCACCACCCGCTATCTCGACCAGCGTCGGTTAAGCGCTCCCAAAGAAACCTCCCGCGTCCACATCAATGACGAAACTGACCATTCGATCCGAACACCACTCAGCACCGTCAATGCGTTACAAATTTTAGCCAAGGCCCATTTGCTGCTCAATCAACCTGACAAGGCATTGGCGGCTATCAAGCAGGCAGCCGATATATCAGCTGAGGAAAACCTCACGTTCAGCCGGCTCGAAAGCCAGTTGATCCGTGCCGATATATACTGGGGCAACCTTAAAAATAACGTCCGTTCGCTAAAAATGCTGGATCAGATAGACGCAGAAATTACCGCTAGCACCAACCTGATGCTAGATAGCCAGATAAAACGACTGCAATATCAGTCACTGATGCAACGCTCGATCATCCAGTCAGCCACCGCAGAAGAAAACCTGGCAGAAAAAGGCTTCCTCAAGGCCAAACGCTACCTGATCAACCTCGATGATCCCAGTGAATTAATCCATTACCAACTGGTTGTCGGCCGACATTATTTCAAGCATGGTCACTACGATACCGCACTGGACCGCTTGCTGAGCGGCTACTGGCTTGCTGTCGAAAATGAAGACCAAGCACAAACGGCGATTGCCAATTACGAGCTAGCGGTTCTGTTCGAGCAACGTAAGGTCTTTGACAAAGCATTGGAACACGCCACCCAAGCCGGTGAGTTTTTCGAACATTACGATCGCAGCCGGCCACTTGCCAAGACACTGGAACTGATCGCTTCCATTTATGAACAGCAAGGCCGTTACAACCTGGCTCTGGTCCACTACTTCAACGCACTGGATCAGGAAAACCAACTTAACAGCGAAATTCGCTCGGCGAGGCTAAGACTTAACATCGCCCGGGTTTACCTCCAGCTATATAACTACCCGAAATCAGAGCAGTACCTGCACCATACCCGCTTGCTTGCTACCCAGACCGGTAACGAGGCCATTCTCGCCGACGCTCAAATTCTCCAAGGAGAGCTGGAGCTGGCCGAGGGCAATATTGAAGAGGCCATCTCCAACCTTCAAGCCGGATTGATTGCTGCCAGCCGTATCGGCAACAGTGATCTCCAATTGACTGGGGAAAGCTTGCTATCCAAAGCATTCGAACAACAAAGCGATTTCTACAATGCCTTGCTAAGCCAGCGCCGTTACGAACAACTGTTCACGACCAAACAACAGGCGCAGGTAAAAAGCAACGTCGAAGTCTTCAAGCAGCAACAGCGTATGCTTGAGCGCTCGTTGCATCTCGAAGAGCTGGAGCGCCAGCAGTTTGAGAACAGCAAGGCCTTGTACAAACAGAAAAACGTCACCATTTTCCTGTTCTGCCTGACCGGTGTCATCTTCATCATGCTAATGAGGCGCCACAAGACCGCCAAACAACTGCAGGCACGCTTGCTACGCCTGCGTAATGACTTCTATACCCACCCGCGCAGCGGGCTGCGAAACCTACGGATGCTGACCGCCAAACTGCCTAATTCTCTGCAGCAGAGCAGCGCCAACTTCGAGCAATGGCACCTTGGCGAAATCATCAACGAACCACTGAGTGATCGCTTGCGTTTCGCCCTGTTCGAGGTCCCCTTCCTCAAGCACATTTATCTCAAGCATGGCTACCAGCAAGGGTTGGAACTCGAGCGACAATTTGGTGAGTACCTCACAGAGCAAATTTGCGAACCGGCTCGGCTATACCACTTCTCCGATGCGATGTTCCTGTATATCGAACCGAACTCACGGCTCGATTCGGCACCGGAGCAGCTGGCGGGCTCTCTCCAACAGCTGGTTGACCGCTTCCTCGAAAACAAGCACATCGACAACCGGGTCAGGATTGGCATGGCAGAATACCCATTCCTCCCTCGGGCCTACACCGCGATCAATGACCACGAGCTGCTCGATATCTTACTGATGGCAACCAATGCCGCCCGGGAGATCAGTAAACAAGAATCCGGCAGCCAATGGGTTCACCTCAGTGCAATAGATGCAGCCCCTGCCGCCAGTTTTGCCAGCGATAATATCCGCCGCTCATGTATCCAAGGCATCCAAAATGGGCTGGTAAAAGTACAAACGTCAGGTAGTTGCGACATTAGCTGGAACAACGATCACGTTTCTGACAAAAATATCAGTTAATCTGATGGAATTAATCGCTTCATGGCCGATAACTATGAATTAGAAGGGCGTTTTTGTTAGCATGAACTTCCTTATCACCTTATTAAACATCTGATAAGAAACAAGTTTACCACCATGGACCGCACTTTAGCCCTGTGACAGACATAAATGCCGTAGCTTCCCAATTGAGTCAGTTGAAGTTGCGTTTAGATCAAGCTCAACTTACCCACCGTGACGCCACTCTGAAGTCCCGGCGGGAGATCGCGATCCTGAAACGTCTGATCAGCAGGCTATCTGTGGCTTGCCGTGGGTTAGACTCAGAGCTGGATGATAAACTGAGCATGCTGCGCCAGGATCTGGAACAGCAGAAAGACATCAGCCTGCTCATCCCGCGGATTGCAGTCGTTGAACGGCTGGCAAACAGGATGGGAGATGCCCACCCCAAAGAGCGGGAACTGCTGGATAAACAGTTCCAGCGTAACAGTGAGATCCTACGCCGCTTCCCCGGCCTTCCCGCCCAGCTAAAACGCGACCTCCACCAGCTACTCTCCCAGCCCGCCACGACACTGTCCGGGTCACTCCAGCATGTGCTTGGTTTGATGTCGCTGTATGAGCGAGCCTTGAAGCTAGTCGCCACCCAGGGGTTGCAAAATAACCCGGCAGCTATTCAGCAAGACTTGCTGATGAAGCTGACCGCCGAGTTACAGAACTTAATCACCGAGCTCGACTTCGACGGGGAAGCTGGCGACAAACTGCTCACCATCAGGAATCAGTTGCTCAAAGGCGTACTGCCATCAGAACTACTGACAATCGCTCTCGAAGTATTGCGTCTGGTGCTCGCTGGCACCCACCAAGAGCGCCAAGCCTCACAACAGTTTCTTGATAATGTGAACGGAGAGCTGGGTACCCTTTGCAAGACCACTCAGCAAAGCGCCGAACAAAGTCACACCATATACGAACACCGTGGTGAGATGACCGACGAACTGGCCGAGCTGGCCCAGTCAATCAAATCTGGTCTGCAAACCCATAAGCAGCTTGATAGCTGGCGGCCCGAGCTGACGCACCTGACCAAAGAGTTACTGGTGCTTGCCGAGCGTAATAAAGCGCTGGAAAAACGGGAAAAAGCCTTACTTGAGCAGCTCAGCTACAACAAATCGAAGGTCGAACACCTTTACGATCAAACAATGGATTACCGCCAACGGCTAGCTGATCAAGAACAGCGAATCTTCCTCGACAACCTGACCAAGGTGTACAACCGCAGTGCACTCAATGACCGTCTCGAACACGAGTACCGGAGATGGTTGCGTTATCAACACCCGCTATGCGTGACCTTGGTCGACATCGACAACTTCAGCACAGTGAATCAGCATTATGGCCATCAGGCCGGTGATAAAATTTTAAAAATTATCGCCCGGACGATTCGCAAGCAGCTAGAGCCTACCGATTTTATTGGCCGCTTCGGCGACGATGCTTTCATGCTGATCCTACCGGATGTTAGCGAAGAGCAGCGCAACCAACGCCTTACCGCTATTCGCCAAGCCATTGCACAGCTGCCATTCCGCTTTCGAGAGAACAACATCGCCATCACGGTATCGATGGGGGCCACTCTATTCGAGAGCAACGATACCCCCGCTGACATCATTGAACGAACCGACAAGGCCCTCACTGGTGCACGCAGCGCTGGCAGCAATCGAATTTTCTGGATTTTCTGATCTAACACTAAATCAGCAACCTATCAATGTCTGGTAAAAAACGGCATCTCTGTGTATTGTTATACCAAACGCAGTAATATTCTGTTCATATCAGAGTCATATCTGCCGTTTGAGTTCAACCCAAGTTGATGAAGATATAGTCGCTCTACATCAAAGCAATTTGGGGTAGAAATCGAGAGGCAGAGAAACTCCCGAAGGGCGAGTTAAAAAGACACTGCTACTGTGTTACTTGATTTTGATGGATATTAATACACCAGCAATCAAGTGCCTTGTACCTGTGCCTTTTAATTCTCGCTGATAGGCCAGAGTATTATTGAGTTTGGTATAGATATATCAGTCACTTGTATTTAACATTTTTCTCATAGGCTGATCTTCAGGAAACAGAGTGTACTCCCGACCGGTTTACTTTCTGCTTCACCCGGCAGTATTCACCAATTCTTCCTACAATGAATACACCCAGTGGATACCGCCGCCTTGTCATGATCAAGGAGGTAATCATGATCACTCATATCAGTCCGGTAGGTTCAATGGACCTACTTTCCCAGCACGAAGTCGACTTGCTCAAGGCAACGGCCTCCAGTGACATCTACCGTCTGTACCGTAACTGCTCGTTGGCGGTACTCAATTCTGGTAGCCACACCGACAACTCGAAAGAGCTGCTCGAAAAACACAAAAGCTTCGATGTGAACGTCATGCGGCGTGAACGCGGGATCAAACTCGAACTAATGAATCCCCCAGAACACGCCTTTGTCGACGGTCGCATCATCCGCGGTATCCAGGAGCACATGTTTGCCGTCCTGCGCGATATTGTTTACGTCAGCATGCATGTCCAACAGCGCAAAGACATCAACCTAACCAGTGCACCGCACATTACCAACTTTGTCTTCAGCGTACTGCGCAATGCCAAAACCGTCCGTTCAGGGGAAGATCCCAATATTGTCGTATGTTGGGGTGGCCACTCCATCAACCCTGTCGAATACCAATACACCCGCGAAGTCGGCAACGAATTGGGACTGCGCGAGCTTAATATCTGTACCGGCTGTGGGCCCGGAGCAATGGAGGGGCCGATGAAAGGCGCGGCCATTGGCCATGCCAAGCAGCGCTATCACAACAGCCGCTTCATTGGCTTGACCGAGCCGTCGATTATTGCCGCCGAGCCGCCCAACCCAATTGTGAACGAGCTGGTGATCTTGCCGGATATCGAAAAACGTCTCGAAGCATTTGTTCGGGTCGGCCATGGCATTATTATTTTCCCGGGCGGGGCCGGTACGGCCGAGGAGCTACTTTATATCCTCGGTATTTTGATGGAGCCGGAAAATGCCGATCAACCCATGCCATTAGTGCTCACCGGGCCAAAAGAATCCGAGCCTTATTTCCGTACCCTCGACAGCTTTATTCGCGATACCCTGGGTGATGCCGCGACCAAGCATTACCAAATCATTATTGATGATCCCGCTCAGGTTGCACGGGTCATGAAATCGGCCATGCCGCTGATCAAAGAGCAGCGCCTGGCGACTGGCGATGCCTACAGTTACAACTGGTCATTGGCTATTCCGCCTGAATTCCAACTGCCGTTCGAACCCACCCATGAATCCATGGCCGGCCTTGATTTACACATGAACCAGCGCCCAGAGCACCTTGCTGCCAACCTACGCCGGGCTTTCTCTGGCATTGTTGCCGGTAACGTGAAGGAAGAAGGGATCCGAGAAATCGAACGGAAGGGACGCTTTAAAATCAATGGCGATATCACCCTGATGAAACGGATGGACAAGCTGCTCACCCAATTTGTCAAACAGCAACGGATGAAACTACCCGGCAGTCATTACGAGCCCTGCTACGAAATCATCACCGCAGCCCCACCGATTGCGAAATAATCCCCCCCGCAGGCTAGATGGCGGTGCACATTCGATACAACAATGCGTACAATGAAGGGTCTATTGACCCTTTTTTCTTTACAGCTACACGGTTTACGCTATGTCGTCTATCCACCTTGTCATCATCGATGCCCTCAACCTGATCCGCCGCGTCCATGCCGCCCAGCATGGCGAGCCTGATATCCCAAACACTGCCAAGGTCTGCTGTCAGGCACTGGGGAAAATCATCAAAAGCAGCCAGCCGACCCATATTGTCGCAGTCTTTGATCACCATGGTGAAGACAGGGGCTGGCGTGCCGAACTGCTCCCACACTATAAGGAAGGGCGAAAGCCTATGCCTGAAGAGCTGGTGACCGGGATGGATGCTATCCAGGATGCCTTCATGGATATGGGGATCGACTCTTTGCTGTCGGACGGTGACGAAGCGGATGATTTGGTCGCTACACTGGCACTGAAAGTCGCCTCGCGTGGCCAGCAGGTAACCATCATCTCTACCGACAAGGGCTACTGCCAACTGCTGCAGCCTACATTGCGGGTTCGTGATTACTTCCAGCAGCGCTGGCTCGACAGTCCCTTTGTCGAAAAGGAATTTGGCGTCAAGCCCGAACAACTGCCGGACTATTGGGGACTGGCCGGGATCAGCTCGAGTAAAATCCCGGGCGTCACTGGGATCGGCCCCAAAGCCGCGGTTGAACTGCTGGGCCTCTACCCTAACCTCGAGGCCATTCTTGCTGCCGGTGATCTGCCAGCCAAATGGCAAAAGAAAATCGACGCCTGCCGTGAGGAAGCCGTCGCCTCCAAGCAAGTTGCCTCATTGAAAACCGATCTGGTACTCGGCTTCAACCTGCAGGATATTCGTTTCGAAGCGGGAAACTAGATACAAAAACGCCACCCTAAGGTGGCGTTTTTTCAATATGACCGATTAATGCGGCGAGCGGTTATCCAAGCGCTGGATATGTACCGTGATTTCTTCACGGTCGTGGTACAGGTGCTTGGCTTGTAGCTTGAACTTCACCCCATTCTGGATCAGGTACACTTTCAGGTTCTCGATGTCCTGCAGTACCTCATCGTAACGACCTTTCATCGGCAGCTTAAGGTTGAAGATCGCTTCCTTCGCCCAGGCCTTGATCAACCAATCACCCATCAGGTGAGCCACTCGGGCCGGTTTTTCAATCATGTCACAAACAATCCACGTCACGTTCTTACGTGGCGGCTCAAACTTGAAGCCATCAACCGCGTGGTGCTTGACTTGCCCCGTATCCATCAGGCTCTGTGCCATCTGGCCGTTATCAATCGCGTGGACAAACATCGAACGCTTAACCAACTGATAAGTCCAGCCACCCGGGCAGGCCCCCAAATCAACGCCCCACATGCCGGGAGCCAGACGCTCATCCCACTCTTCGCGTGGAATAAAGACGTGAAATGCTTCTTCCAGCTTCAGGGTAGAGCGGCTTGGCGAATCCGACGGGAACTTAAGGCGTGGGATCCCCATAAAGAACGAGGAATTGTTGAATGTGTAAGAGTAACCCACAAAACAGCAGCCCGGCGCAATGAAGCACAGGTGCATAACCGGTTTTTTCAAGTTGTCCTTATTGTACAAAGCCCCAGACTTTCGCAGTGCCTGACGTAGCGGCACAGTGAACTTGCGGCAGAACTTCAGTAGCTCTTTAGCTTCGTTGGTATCTGGCGTTTCAACACGCAGATCGCCACAGCGAGGGAAATCCGCCACCGTCTCCATGATTGGAGAAATACGGTCTTCTTGCGGCAAATGTTCCAGCATTGGCATTACCGCAACCATCTGGCGGGCAAAGATCAGCTCGGCAAACGGTTGTTGCTGGATAAACTTATCCGCATCTCCCGACTGGTAGAACTCAAACAACACATAGCCACTATTGTTTTTCGCGCGAGGAAAGCCATACAACTCCAGTGCATTTGCTTTGTCTTGAACTTCACCGGCACACTCTTTCTCGAAGCCGGGACGGCAGTACAACAGAACTTGATTCACTCTCAACCCTCAAGCTGAACGCCAGGCAGCCACTGCAAGCGCTACCCAGCCTATGATAAAACAGACGCCTCCCATCGGGGTGATGGGGCCAAACCACTTGATACCCGTCAATGCCAGTCCATACAGGCTGCCACTAAAGAGTATGATCCCTGCCACAAAAAACAGGGCTGCGTATAATACCCCTTTTGTCGGAAGAATGCGTGCCAATATTGCACAGCCAAAGATCGCCAAGGAATGCCATGCCTGATACTGGACGCCAGTTTCAAATACTCCGAGCAGATACGGAGGCAATTGTGACTTTAAGCCATGGGCCGCAAATGCGCCCAGAGCCACAGTAACCGCCCCGCTCAAAGCAGCAAACACCAACAGCCAACGGCTTGCTTTATCCATCATATCCCCTCCCTAGGCCGTACATTCACAGATGAACTTTGCCAGTAACTTCACAGTCAACTGGCGATTGCCCAGCTCGGTATGACCAGATGCCTTGCGCGGCTTGAAACTGTGGTCACCATCAGGCAGAAAGCCAACCTCAACGCTCGGGGCATATTGCCAGCCTTCCACTTCGCTGCGGGTGCCGAACGTATCGCGCTCCCCTTGCAGGATCAAGGTCGACAGTGTGATGGTTTGCAAATGATCGCCGCGAAAATTCTCTGGCTTACCCGGCGGATGGAACGGAAAGCCCAAGCAAGCAACGCCTTTCACTTTATCTTGGCAGTTCACTACATCCGGCGACTCATTGGCAATATCGGTCACCATCAGGCTGGCCATACGTCCCCCCATTGATTTTCCGCCGATCACTAAGTTGCCCTCTTGGGCAAAAGCCTCAATGTGGCGCTGGAAATCCAACAACAGCTTAGGCTGTCTGTCTGGCGGGCGTTTCTTGCCATCTTCACGGCGCTTGATCATATAGGGAAACTCAAACCGCACCACCCTGATCCCCTTAAGGGCAAGGCCTTTGGCGATATCGGCCATAAATTCATGCTCCATCCCCGCCCCGGCACCATGGGCAAACAGGAAGGTCGCGCTATACTCGCCGCTTGGCGGCATATCAATAATGTACTCGGTCACACTCGTCTCCAACATAATCCCTGTCAACCCTACAGACCATCTTCCACATCTGGCATATCTTCCTGCTCACGGGCAGCCTTGGCCAACACCCAATCACGGAAGGCCTGGATACGGCCTGTTTCAGCCTGACGTTCCTGGCACACGAGAAAGAATGCATTCTTGCTCATCAGTACTTCATCGAATGGGCATACCAAGCGGCCCGCTTCCAACTCTGGCTGAGCCAGTACGTTGTTGCCAAGAGCAATTCCCTGACCGTGCGCCGCCGCCTGTAACACCATGGTCGAGTGACTGAAAATCGGCCCCTGATTGACGTTAGTCCCTTCTATGCCGTGATGTCGCACATAGTTTTTCCACTCCTTGCGCGAGGTGTCATGCAATAAAGTATGGAGTTTCAGATCATCCAGCGTGCGCAGCGGTTTAGCACCACTAAGCAGCATTGGGGAGCAGACCGGTAGCAAGAACTCTTGATACAGCTTATCGGCCCGAAGTCCCGGCCAATTACCCCGACCGTAGTAGATAGCGACATCAACATCTTCAGTCAACGAGCCCTCATCCAAGTCCACCGCTTTGATCCGCACATCAATATCTGGGTGTTGCTCGTTAAAATCAGCCAGACGAGGCACCAACCACTGGATGGCAAAACTAGGAGGTAAACTAATGGTTAACGCTCCTTTCGCGCCGCGTTCCAAGACCTTATCAGTGGCATCTGAGATTGCAGAAAAGATGTCTTTTATATCGAGAAAGTAGCTTTGCCCCTCTTCAGTTAGCAATAAAGAGCGATTACGACGACGAAATAATTTGAGACCCAAAAATTCTTCAAGTGCTTTAATTTGGTGGCTTACAGCCGCTTGTGTGACAAATAACTCTTCAGCCGCACGGGTAAAACTGAGGTTACGGGCCGCCGCTTCAAAGACTTTCAGTGAATTGAGTGGAGGGAGACGTCTAGACATACTTTTCCTGCATTAGTTTTTTTTATGGGAAACATTATAAAATGTCCATTGTTCAAGTGCTACATAAACCATATGATTTGCCCCGCAACGGTGAGCAAGGCCAAGTTTTTAGCCCTCAGGCATTTGACCGACCACATCGTTGCGATGTTGTGTTTGCATATTGTCCGGGTTATTCCGGAGCGGTAGTCAATCTACCAATTTTACTTCCTGTATTTTTGACCTGTCTGTCAAAAAAATTCTTGGCACTGCGCCTCAACGCAGTGCTTTTTTTTTGCCTGTCACCAACTCATCGTCTAATTACACATCACACCTCGACACAACCACGTCTCCACTGCAGCTGACTAGATGATTTATAGCCCTATCCAATCGAGCTTGCCTCTGTCGTTTGATATAATTGAAGCAACCGGAGAAATACTTGCCCTATTATTTTTTTCACCGCATGATCTCCCCCTTGTCTTTTTTGCTATGTGACACACCATGACTGCCCAATTTGATATCCAACGTATTCGCCAGCAATTTCCCGCCCTGGCCCAAGAATGCAACGGCCAGCCACTGGTCTACCTCGACAGTGCCGCTACAACCCAAAAGCCACTTGAGGTCATTGAATCAATCCGGCAGTACTACAGTGGCCACAATGCCAATGTCCACCGTGGCAGCCATACCCTGACGGCTACAGCGACGGCGCAATTCGAGCAAGCAAGAGAGACGGTGCAGCACTTCATCAACGCCGCCGACAGCAAGGAAATCATCTGGACCCGTGGTGCAACCGAAGCCCTCAATCTGATCGCCCAGACCTATGCCCGCAATACCCTCAAAGCCGGGGATGAGATTTTGATCAGTGAGCTTGAGCACCACGCGAATATTGTTCCGTGGCAAATTGTCGCCGAGCAAACCGGAGCCAAAGTCGTAAAACTCCCAATGCACAGTGATTGCACGCTAGATATGGATGCCTTCGCCCAACGCTTGACACCCAATACCAAAATAGTCGCTGTTGCCCATATCACCAATGTTACAGGCACCCGCAACCCGGTCGAGACCATTATCAAAGCCGCCCACGATATCGGTGCGATTACCGTAATTGACGGCGCCCAAGCCGTTGCCCACGAGCGTGTCGATGTACAGGCTCTGGATGCTGACTTCTATGTATTCTCCGGCCATAAAATTTTTGCACCGGCAGGGATCGGCGCACTGTATGGTAAAAAGGCCCTACTTGAAGCCATGCCGCCATGGCATGGTGGCGGTAAGATGGTCGAAAAAGTCAGTTTTGAAGGCACCACCTTCTCCGCTCTACCGGGCAAATTCGAAGCTGGTACCCCCAATGTCGCAGGCAGTTTGGCGATGGCTGCCGCTATCAACTGGCTGGGCAACATCGACCAACAAGGCGCCGAGCACCATATCCAAACATTACGCCAGCGGGCCATTGCAGGGATCCAAGACATTGAAGACTTGCGGATCATCGGCCTACAGCCTAATGCGAGCCTGTTTTCCTTTGTGGTCGACGGTGTCCACCACCAAGACATCGCCACCTTGCTCGATCAACAAGGTATTGCCCTGCGTGCCGGGCATCACTGTGCCCACCCGATGATGGATGCACTCAATGTAAGCGGTACACTCAGAGTATCCATTGCGCTGTATAATACCCAACAAGATATAGACCAATTTATTGCGGCGCTGCACAAAGCCTGCAGCCTGCTTTAGGAGAGAATATGACACTGCCAAGCCATCCTTTCGGAACCGAAATTACCTGCGAGGCAATCATTGCACAAATGGCCACCGCCAAAGGCTGGGAAGATCGCTACCGCAACGTGATACAGTTGGGAAAGAAATTGCCCGCGATGCCGGAAGCGCTCAAGCAGGATCAACTCAAGGTCAGTGGCTGTGAGAGCCAGGTATGGCTCACCCACCAACAGTTGGAAGATGGGACTTTCCATTTTTCCGCCGATTCCGATGCTCGTATTGTGCGCGGCCTGATCACTCTGGTACTGGCGGCTTTTGAGGGCAAAAACGCCCAGCAAATCCAGGCGTTCGATATTGATGGGTACTTTGAGCAGCTCAACTTGATCGCCCACCTTAGCCCTTCCCGAGGTAACGGACTCAAGGCGATTGTCGAGCAAATCAAAGCACTAGCTGAAGGTTAATTCTAGCCACTAACCATCAGACAAAAACAAAAAAAGCGAGGATACGTCCTCGCTTTTCTTTTATTCGTGCAGATATACGCTATTTCTTCAGATGCTTATCCACCAGCTTCTGCAAAATACGAGATACCGCCACAAAGCCAAATGTTGCCGTCACCATGGTGGCCGCACCAAAACCGCTGGCACAATCCATTCGCTTCGGCCCTTCAGCCGTCGACTTCACGCCACATACCGAACCATCAGCCTGTGGGTACTTCAATTGCTCGGTAGAAAAGACACAATCAATACCAAACTTGCGTTTTGGGTTCTTCGGAAAATTATGGTGGCGACGCAGGGTATCACGTAGCTTTTTCGCCAATGGATCCTGAATCGTTTTGGTCAAATCGGCGATCTGGATCTGGGTCGGGTCAATTTGACCGCCAGCGCCACCGGTAGTGATCACCTTGTATTTGTTGCTCTTGCAATGGGATAACAGTGCTGCTTTCGGCTTCATGCTATCAATCGCATCCAAGATATAGTCATAGCGCCCGTCGAGGTACTCAGACACATTCTCCGGGGTAATGAAGTCATCAATCAGGTTGATCTTGCACTCAGGGTTGATCAACTTGATGCGCTCTGCCATCACCTCAATCTTGCTTTGCCCAACCGTGCCTGACATCGCATGGATCTGGCGGTTGATATTAGTGACACAGACATCATCCATATCAATCAGGGTCAACTCCCCGATCCCTGAACGTGCCAACGCTTCTGCCGCCCACGAACCAACACCGCCAATACCAATTACGCACACATGCGCGGCACGGAATATTTCCACTTCGCTGTTACCATACAAGCGGCGGGTCCCGCCGAAACGTTGGTTGTAATTGTCTGATGCTGGGGTATCTAATTCTCGCATGGCTATTCCGCGCTGATTCACACATTCATAAAGAAAGAGTGCGATTTATACGCACTCTTTGGGAAATTGTCCAGTCAGCACAAAGCTAATACCACTATCAACTAGGGTGCCACCCAAGGTTGCTCGGTTTTCGTGCCCTGCAGCCCGAGTTTCCAGACCCGGCCAAAGTGCTTGTAATGGCCAGCATCTACACCAGCTTGAGCGCCCATGCCATGATACAAATCGAGGTGGTTTTTCTTCACTGCACCACCGGTATCTAGCGCCATTAATAACTTAAGCACATGCTGACCATTCCAGTTGCCAGCTTCGTCGAGCTGCGGTACCTCGGCCAACAACACACTGCCCATCGGTAAGTAGTCTCGGTCAGCAGCGACCGAGGCAAAAGCCTGCAGCGGGATCCCAGCCGTCCCCATCACATCAAGGTTATCCTGTGGTTTGAAGAACACATAAGACGGGTTCTGCTCCAGCAGCTCACGAGCTGTTTCCTCACCCTGTTGGCTGACCCACTCATCAATCGCCTTGAGTGACATTTTCTCTCGTGGGACTTCGCCTCGCTCGATAAGGATACGACCGATGCTGACATAGCGGTGGCCATTCTTGCCGCGATAAGCAAAATACTGAAGCTCGTCATTATCATCGAAATGCACAAAACCACTGCCCTGCACTTCCATCATGAACACATCAAGCATCGAGGCGCTGTAGCCCAGCTCCAATCCCTTACCTTCAAGCGCTCCGTCATAGATCTCTGCCCGGCTCGGGCATTTCCCATCACACTCTGGCATACCGTAAACCGGGTAGCGATATACGTCATCCGGTTGATGACGCAGTTCAATCACAGGTGAAAAATACCCGGTGAACATGACATTACCGTAGCCATCACCACCGCCCATCTGGGCAAGCTCGATGCCGAAGTTACCTAGTTCTGACAGATCGCCGCCTTGGGCAACCCAGTGCTCAATCTGTCGGTATAGCGCCTGATACGTCCCCGCCATTGATGGGGAGCGTTCGATTACCTTCTCCATCTGGCCCGAGAAATGGCTAAAGTCTTTCGGTTTGTCTGAATCTACAACCTCAACCCGGTTGAGTACCTGATCAAACTCACCATCCAGGTATTGCTGACCACGTTCTGTTGGCTTGGCACACCCTACCAATCCCATAATAAAAAGAGCAATCGTTGCTTTTCGAAACACTATGAATCCTATCGTCTTGTTTGGAATCCAATTTTCACCAGTGTAACCAACTGCGGCACGCTCGCCTACAAGCGGTTACTTACGAAAAGGTATTTTTCCCTATCTTCTTCTTTCCATTGTCAGTGATTTGTCTGAATTGCATCGCATTCCAAGCCAATAAGCCACCAGTGTCATATTTGTGTCATAGTTGTCATGTAGTTAATAAAAGCGTAACAGGAATGTCATCTAAACACGCAAGGAGGCGTCATATGTTCCAGCCGCTCAAAGTAGGTAAAGACACTCTTTTAAACATCAATTCAATTGAATATCAATGGATACGTAACTTGGTCAGTGAGGGGAATTCACCGCACCAAATCAATACCGTTATCCAGCGATGTTTAGGGGGTAACCTGACTACCGCCGATACGATGAGGAAAGTGGCACTCAAGCAGATCTCAGTTAACCAACTACTTCGTGAACTCCCCAAAGCACCAATAAACTAGTCGTACCGATGAACTACTGGGGTTGACGCAATGCGATTTTCTGGCGAGAAAAAGAAGAAATATAATGCGCTGGACTCTGGCGGATCAACCGACCAGACAAGAAAGAATAAGAATAAAGGGTCCCCCCCTTTAGATATTCAAGTGTGCTGCCATCCCATTGGTATTGGGTATTTACTTGGCGGCCACCGACAAACACCCCTTCCGGGCGAATTTCAAAACTGTCTGCCGCATAAGGGGCGACATCCTGCTCCAACCACATCCCGTTGATATCAGGAAGATTGCTCAAATGTGCTTTGCTGCCATCCAACAGACCAGCCAATAGCAACCCCAATGCTAGAGCACCGGTCGCGGCGATTGCCACGGCAAAGCTGATCAATCGATGTGTAAACAAGGGCGTTTTTTGCTCAGTGGTCATAACTTATAAAATTTAGCATTTTCACGCTAAATATACCCCATCGTGAGAGAGTTTCGGGAGTAATCTGTCAGCCAAAACAAATAACGAGATCTTGTCCCCAAGTTCATCGGGGGGAGTTGCATCCGCCAAACAACCAAATGATGAATTTTTATTGACATAAATCGCATAATCATTAATAACATCTCTATTACCTCGTCGTTAAGCACGATCATTGCCGACGTCGACAACACTGCTACAAGGAAAGCCAGCTGTGAAGTTCAGAAGTACCGCTTTGGTCAAAGGGTTCCGCCAATCGGCCCCTTACCTCAATGCCCATATCGGCAAAACCATCGTCATCATGGTTGGCGGGGAAGCCATCGCTCATGAAAATTTTGCTCATATTGTTAATGATATCGCCCTGCTCAACAGTCTAGGGCTGCGTATCGTGATGGTGTATGGTGCCAGACCGCAAATCTCCAGCCTCGCTGAGCAAATGCACTATACAACCCCATACCACAAAGGGGTTCGGGTAACAGACGAGCGAGTACTGGAAATCGCCAAACAGGCAGCAGGACACCTCCAGCTAGATATTACGGCAAGGTTCTCGATGGGGCTCAACAATACCCCGATGGCCGGTTCACAAATCAACATTGTAAGCGGCAATTTTGTTATCGCCCAACCGCTAGGAATTGATGACGGAGTCGATTATGCCCACAGCGGACGGATCCGCCGGATAGATACCGAAGCCATCCACCGCCAACTCGACCAACGAGCCATTGTGTTGCTTGGCCCGATAGCCAGTTCAGTCACCGGTGAATGTTTCAACCTGACTTCGGAAGAAATCGCTACCCAGTTAGCTATCAGGCTCAAAGCAGACAAACTGATCGGCTTTTGCTCCGAACAAGGGGTATTAGATAGCGAGGGGGACGTGGTTTCCGAAATGCTGCCTATCGAGGCTGAGCACGCTCTGCAGCGCCTGGTCGAACAACAACAGGAAGAGCGTGGCACTGGTCGCTTCCTGCGCGGCGCGATCACGGCCTGTCGAGCAGGGGTTCCTCGCAGTCATTTGATCAGCTACAAAGAAGATGGCGCTTTGATCCAGGAGCTATTTTCTCTAGACGGGATCGGTACCCAGATCGTGATGGAAAGTGCCGAGAAAGTCAGGCCAGCCACGATCAATGATATCGGGGGGATCCTCGAGCTGATCCGCCCGCTGGAGCAAGACGGCATATTAGTCCGTCGATCACGCGAGCAACTGGAGCAGGAAGTCGAGCAGTTCACCATTATCGAACGTGACGGGCTGATCATCGGCTGTGCCGCCATATATCCATTCCCTGACGAGAGAATGGCCGAGATGGCCTGCGTCGCCGTCCACCGTGATTTCCGTGATGGAGACCGCGGTGCCCTGCTGCTCAACCAACTCAAACTGCAAGCCAAGAGGATGGGCTTACTCCACTTGTTTGTCCTCACCACCCGCAGCCTGCACTGGTTCCGGGAGCAAGGCTTCAGTGAGTCCAGTGTCGAGAGTTTGCCGGTTGCCAAGAAGGCGCTGTATAACTTCCAGCGCCGTTCGAAGATCTTGATCTTGGATTTGTAATAATAAAGCGCTAATTAAATTAGCGCTTTATTTACTGATTATTACCCTCTAGGTGTCAGTGCAAAAGCCTCCGCAATGCTGCCACCTGAGCTACCACTAATTGAATAACGAATAACATTCACAGTTTGTCCCGAGCGAGTTGCCGAGAACGGGTACTGACTGTTTCCTCGATTACCTGCACCATACATTAAGCTATCACTCTTGTGCTCAAGCATGTTTTTGTAAGGAGTCTTAAAAGGCATCACTAGTTCATTGTTTTCCAAACCGCCCGTAGTCACCAAAATACTATGAGTATCTTTAGAACCGCAGCTTTCTAATCCCACATTATTTCTCACTATAGAGTAAGAAATACGATTAGAGGTCGTTCTCGATGGGCCGTCAATTAACCACTCACAACCATTTTGATCTTGGTACTTACCTGCTTGCAGTGTTGTACCAGAAGAAACCTGAGGCGGTTTGGCTGTTGGAATTGGGGTCATCTTAGCGCTAGTAATCCTGATGTTGCCTTCGGCATCAGTTGCTAAATCAAGACGCACATCCATATAACGGGCTTTGTCCGTTTCAGGATTGGTCACAAGGACATTTCGCATTGCCATAGTATCGCTATAGCCTTCAACCAACGCATTGGTCAGATCCATTGGCGACACCTCCACTGCCGATACACCTTCACCAGCAATTGCACCACTGGCCAGGGAGGCCATCACCATTGCCGGTAGCAGCTTTTTGATTAGCATAAGTTTTTCCTATTTGTTCTATGTTGCTTAAAAAATTGCATTGAGTTGAATAAACGGCCCATGCCAAAGATCAGCACGATCATAAAGTAGGTAGTAGCCATCACTGTCAGCACTGTCGGACTTGGACTGGAAGGTCCAATCTCCACGAGCTCGGTAACCAGCTTGAAGTGAATAACCCAAACCACGCAGACTGGTGCTTCGCTGTTGGAAGGTATAACCCAACTCCAGTGAAGAACTCAGGGCGAAAGCGTACTTACCATGAATTTTGCCATTGCGCTCACCAACGGCTTCTTCTAAGGCGTCACGGCTGACGTCAAGCTTATTCAGACCAAGACCCAACTCACCATTGATATAAAATCGGCTATAGCTGGTCTCATACCTGCCGCCATACGTTGCTTCGTCATAGCCGACCACCAACATGTAACGGTCGATATCAAAATCACGGTCAAATGCCGAACCGACATAACGGCCTCTTTCATTTTCAAATCCCACAGCGCTAGGCGCATGATAATTTGAAGAATGAAGGCCGAAGTACATCCCCTGCTCCAACATTAAATAAAGAGCAAATGAGTTATATTCCGTTTCAAATGCTTCACTTACTGGCACGTCGGTCTTGTCATCGGAGTAGGTCACGATGCCGCCAGACTCCATCTTCTCTAGCTCCAAGCGAAGAGTTGTCGCACCACCAAACAAACCGTTGAAATCAACCACTGCGTTTAGTGCTTCAGTGCCCTTGGAAACCAACTTGTTATCGCTGTCTTTCGCTTCGCTAGTAAGGTAATGAACTGTCGCCTGGGTATTGCCAAATCGTCCCTGAGCATAATAGTTATGCAGCAAGCTATCGTTCATGTCGTAACTTGCACGAGCACGGGTTTGATCATTCGATTTAATTTTCTGGTTTACTTCCCAACTCGTTTGAGCAACACCGTAACCAAACATGAGATCAACCAATGCATAACGAGAAAAACGATTGTCTTCCATCTCAATACTAGCAAGCTCATTTCGTGAAACATTATAGGTTTGGTGGGTTCGCTCCGAGCTATTTCGGGCATTGATATACACATCATTACCCTGACCGAATACATTAGTTTCAAAACCATAGTTAAACTCTGGGCTATTCGCCAAGGTGCCGTTAGATATCAGTCCGTCAGGGCCAAAGTAGTAAACATTCACGCCTTTGTTGAAGACATTGACATACTCGTAGACCCCTACAGCAGTGTAATTTCGGTTAATAGGGTGTGTATCAAGGATTCCTGAATAGTCACTACGATGATGTAATGTGGTATCAGCTTGATGCCAGTTATCATAAGTATTCGACGTATATAACCTGTAATCATCCTCACCAATAAAGGCCACCGATGTCGAGCCCGCCAAATTATTATTAATAACTCCGGTACCAGTAATAGCCTTAGCTGGTAAGTCCACACCTCGATTAGCGCGACCGGAATGGAAAGTTAACTTGTCACGATACAGACACATTAACTCTCCGCTGTAATTTACATGGCGATCTATTGCTTTTGAACAATTAGGACCGCTAAATGAAACTGGCGCCCCTGACGTCGAATACATCGTATGCTCATTACAGCGTTTACCATCCTTACATTTATATCGCACCCGTACATAGGAGAATGCTCTCGAACCATACCGGGCGCTCGCAAGTTCCTCAACGCTACCAGCCCGGGTTTCATAACCTCGGCCATTTCCTAAATTAACGGTATAACGGCATTCACCACTACAGTCTTTATCGCTTTTTCTGATAGTAATTTTAGGAGCTTGCTGATCGGAGTAATATTGCTCTTGATTAATATGTTTTTCTAATGGTTGTTTGAACTGATAGGCATGGCTAAAGCTTGCCCAACATAAGACAATAAATAGTAAATACTTCAAAATTTCACTCTAGTTATGATTTGAGAACGCTAATTTTATCCCTATGGTCAGGAATATTTTAAAGAATCCTCTTAAAGACCAACATTCTTTATTCTGTCAATGGTAATTTATAGCTATCCGTTAGGTCCTGATAAACTCGAAGCTCAAAAATGTGTAGAACTGAATATAAGTGTTCGAATATCTCAGCTTGTACCGATTCAAAGTGGTTCCAGTCAGTATTTTTAGTAAAACAATAAACCTCAAGTGGAACCCCTTTGGCTGTTGAAGCTAATTGGCGAACCATCAAAGTAAGATCTTTATTGATATCCTCTCGGGAATGCAAATAAGCCTCAACATATAAACGAAAAAGCCCTGCATTAGTTAAGCAGCGCTTGTTAATATTATCACCTTCAATTTTCAGCTGATATTTATCACATAACATATTAATCAGTGAACTTATCAAAGGTACTTCAGACAAAGTATTGACTTTTTCCATATTAAGAAATTTAATACTATTCGCATCAATCGCAATGTCCCTTTTAATTCTGCGCCCTTGAACCGTCATACTTCGCCAGTTTTTCAAACCAACATTCAATATTTCATACGTGGGTATGATAGACGTGGTCTTATCCCAGTTTTCAACCGTTATCACACTAAGCGTAATGTCTTTTATAACGCCATCTGCACCATATGAGCCGACCTCTATCCAGTCACCTTTTTTTACCAACCGATGAACATTAATTTTGACCGCCGTCACCGTTCCTAAGATACTATCTTTGAACAGTAACAAGATAATGGCTGACATAGCACCAATACCGCTAATAAATGCCATTGGCGAAATTTCTAGCAAGATCACGATAATTATGACTGACATGATCGCAAAACTGGCTAATTTAATAATCTCAGCAAAGGGTTTAATCGGTATTTCATTAGAACCCTGACGTCCGTTAAACCGAACTTCAAGAAAATCAAGTACAGAGTGCAACATCAGCACAGCAAAGATGACAGCCCCGACTTCTGCTAACTTGCTGTACCAACCAGAGACATCAAAATATTTAAACCAAAAGATAGAAAAAACAAAGCCAACAAAATATTGAGCTCGATGAATAAACTTACGCTCATACTCCTTTCTTTCCTTATTGGCCCTAAAATCTAAAAAACGGGTCAATGCCGTTCTCACCAACCAAGGAATAATACAGAAAGACAGTATAGTGACCGCAATCTGGAAGAAATGCTGCTCCATCTCTGAAAATGAGAGGTACAAACTTTTTAAATATTCTAAATAGTACATAGGCTAAAGGGAGACGTGAATACTCACGCCTCTATCTACTTTTTAACAGTGATTATTGCATTAAGCGCTCAAGTTCCTGTTCCAATTCAGTCATTGCCTTTTGGGTTCGGAACTCTTCATACATGGCGGCCTCATCCTGAGGATCAATTGGCATACCAGCTTGAGCAACAACATCGTCAAAGATATTGGTAACCAGTGATTCATCAATTACCGCCATCGCACACACCTGGGCTTGGCCATTGATATTACCCATTCCCACTTGCGCAATTTGAGAGCGCTGCATACGTACTTCAGAAATACTCTTCGCTACAGTTTCAAAGGTCTCACCCGTTTGAGTCCCGGCTTCACTGGTATTCAAACGTGAATATGAGCGATCCATGACGCTGGCTTTCACATTGATACTCTGTGCCAGCGCACTGCGAGCCCCCGCTTCAGCATGTCGCTTATCAATATTGAAATTATTGCTAGCGTTAACACAACTGGCTGCGGCAAGACCACTTTGAAACGATGGCATCAGCACCCACTCAGGTACATCATAGCCATAGTTAGTTTCTACAGGTACATCCTCTTTCTCACTTGCTGCGCAGGCTGATAACAATAGAACAGCAGCAAGAGAAACACCTAATTGACGTTTCATTTTCTTCCTTACTAACGAATTATGATTTGATTATTACTAACTGCATTAACCGCCACTTTATTATCCAAAATCGCCAATAACTCAGGGATTAAGGTATCCATCAGGCTGTTGTTTGCCATCCGGCTGCGAAACGCCAATACTGTTTGCTCACCATCTGTTAATAATTGTGGTGAATAAATGTAGTGATGTTGACCCAATAAACGCTGAAGCTGAGCTTGGCTGGCCAATGTGTTTTTAGGAAAAACAATTTTGTTATATCGACCACCGGCTTGACTCAGTTGCATCAAACCTGACTGCAGCATCGTGACGATTGAATGTTGATTATCTTCAGAGGCCAAGTGGACGCCAAACAAGCGTGTTTCAATACCCTCTTTGGTCGGTAACGCAACCACCGCAGGTTCATTTTGCCATTCCCCCAAACGGGCAGAAGCTTTATCCAGCAAACTCAATGACAATGCTAACTGTGACCGATCACCTGCGGTTCGCAGCTCAGTTGTTACTCTCAACACAATATCAGCGCTATCAAAGCTTTGAGTTATCTGATATCCCTGCTGGATTAATAGGGCAATCAAAGGCTCGGCAAAACGAGGCTGCTCCGCATGTACCAGAAATACAGGCTCACCGGCGGCCAAATAATCATTGTTGGCAATACGGTTTAGCTCGGCCATATTGAGGTCCGCATTAACAACAACGGTGGCAGAATCCCCCTGCTGATGGTTTTCTAATACCATCCATTCACTCACAAACTGCCTCGGGGCGGCCTGTAAATGAATAAACGGCGAAGGATCATCAACAATTAAATTCAATCCTTGCCATACCGCTTGTTGCAATGCAGCAAACTCTGCAGCCTGACTCGCCGACAGGCCATCAGATGCGTTAGCTGTTGCTTGAACCCTAACGCTTAATTCATCACCAGCCTCATCCCAAAGCCAATCCCCCTCACCTTGCTGGGCTTCGATGGACAGAGGCAAATTCACTGCAACACAGGTTTCGCTTCCCTGAAGGAAACTGTCACCGGTTTGCAATCTCCCAGGGTTGCTCTCAATGGCATTGAGCAACGAGGACAGTTCAGGCAACAAGCTAGCAAGCTCTCTTTCCTGTGAGGATGACAAAGCATTTTTCGCGCTCTGATAAGCAGCAGCGACTCCATCGACGGCGCCATCTGTAGCTTCTTGAATGACGGCACTTCCTCTTCCCCGAGAGCAAGAAGAAAATTCCAATGCCCAACCTTGAGCTGACTCAGTGATCTCAGCAGCTGACAAAGTACAAGAAAATAAGATGGCGCCCAATAGCGCCAGTCTTGTTTGGGTCATTACAGGTTTCCGCTCGCTGAAATACGGTTCTCAAGGAAGCTCTTAGGCGTGCCGACACTCACAGCAAACAATTTTGCATCATTGGCTGGTCGGTAGATGCCATCTTTGGCTTCTCCCTGAATACGCTTGGCATCACGAGAGTTCTTCCAGCGCATGATCCGGCCTTGTGATTCAATATCACTTGGGTTAACCGTGGCAACACCAACCGGCTCGGCAAAGCCATAGCTGTACTCGAAGATCACCATGGTTTCATCCGGTAGGATCCCTGCATTCTGGCCACGATCGAGAGAGATACGCTCACCGCGAATACCCAGTACCTGAGCCGTCGCTGGCATTTCCGATAACATACGGCTTAATGCAATACCAAAGCCACGAGATGACATATCATTCAATACCGCCGACACCGCATTGGCATCATAGATATCAAAGCCACCTTCAACTTTTCCTGATTGCATCCAAAACTGCATTTCATTGAGTGGCTTCACATCTCCGGTACGAACCTTGATCTTGCCGACATTTGGATAACTCAGCTTTTCATTGGTATATGGGTCAAGAAAACCCAATGTGAAGTCCAAGCTAAAATCGACAAGGTTCGTCGAACCGCCAGTAACCAACTCACCGGTTTTAACTGTATCAACCGTCATCGCATAATCAGGGTGCAAAACACCACCTTTCATACGACGAGCAAGTTCGGCATCAGACATCCCTTGAGTTGCATCACCCAAGATTGATGCCGTACGTACATCACCAGTCACAATACGGAAGCGATTAAGGCCAACCAATTGGTTTTCAAATTGATTCAGTAGGCTACGATTGTCATATTCTCGTACAGATGACAGCCAATCATTCGGATTGTCACTCTGAGTCGTAATAGGATCATTCATGTACAGACGAAGCACTTTCTTGCCTAGTGGGCAGTCAGGATGCTCGTTGTTCACCTCGAACGTACACTTATCAAGCCCTGCCGTACTGTAGTACGCCGGTAACTCAATATCGTTATCAGTAAACTGCTCAGCAGGTTTACCATACTCGAAGCCCGATGCGCCGTTAGCCGCATTGGTCTGCATCCGAGATTGCGGTGTACCGTTGCTCTGACACCCCGCAAGCACCAACGCAGATAAAGCGGTGAGGATTAATGTATTACGCTTAGCCATCAATACGTTCCTTGATAGCAGCATCCGCTGCTTTCATATCATCGATAAACTGTTTTTCCGCCAAAATCAGGTTATTACTTTCCAGGATCAGATCGACACGCTCTTTCATCTCTTTAGCTGCAATTGCAGTATTGTTTTCTTCGGAATCTTCAATCGTGTTATTGAATAGCGAAGCCGCTTCGATAATTGCAATTTGCTGGGCATTTTCAGCATAAATCAACGTCACTTCCGCAGCCTGCACAGCTAATTGCAATGCTAGCTCAACATTCTCATCGAAAATCTTATCTTGAGCTGCTGTGTACTGATTAAATTTCGCCTGCATTTCAGGGGTATCAGCCAAACGCTCTGCAACTTCCTCATTGCTTAGCTCATTATGCATAGCAAAAAACTGTTCAACGTCCTTGTGATTCTCACGAATATCACGGTACTGTGATTTAATCGCACACTGACGCTGTACAATCGTTAGAACTGCACGAGAGCCGGTATCGATTGTTGGCGTTGCAGAAGTGTAAGTTTCGGAATGAATGGCACACTGCTGAGCGAGTTCGTCCAAGATTTCATCGCGGTCATCCCAAACACCAATCGTGGATGAACAAGCCGAAAGCAGTAGGCTTCCAAGTGCAACCGTTAGAGCTTTAATTTTCATTATCTGAGTTTCCTAAAAGTGTAAACAACATATTTTGGCCAAACTTTTCAGCTAACTGATTATCGAGAGAATCAATCGTTGCTTCATGAGTTTTTCCGGGTTCACTTATTAATGTGAATTGATGAGACATCACTGATTGCAATCGGCCTTCTTGCCGTAATTCAACCTTGATATCTCTCTTTGTTAGAAACTGTTTATTTCGCTGTGCACTTTGTTCACGGGTAGAAAGAACAAACTGATAATTTACGTCACTGTCAGTGATTAATTCATTCTCAACAATTGATTGAGAGAGAAGGTTAGCCATAGTTTGACTTCTGTTATCACTGACAACACTCCAGCCTCCACGGTGCAATACAGCAATGATTCCTTGACGTAAGCTAATATGTTGTTGATGTAAATCAGGTACTCTAAGCTCACTATTTAGACCTGCAATCACCTGCAAAATGGTCTCATTAACATCCATTTTTTCATTAACACTTAATATCAAAGGTAAGGCATTAAGTGGATCCTGATTCTTTACTCCAGCTAAAGTAGTGGATATCTGTTGGTATTCCATTGCTAAATACTGCTGGTAGAAATCAAGTAATTGTTTTTTACCCATAGAGATAACAACTTGAATATTATCTTCGTAGCTATCATCTCGCGCGATAACACGGTACGGCGGAAAAACCAACCGCCCAGAAGAAATATTCACTACCTCTTCAAATGATGAAGAGCTATGGCCATCCCTTGATATTAGATGCTCTTTTTGCTCAACCTGAATATTCGCCGATAATTTAACCGCAATAGCAGACAGTGCAGCTCTTTCTGCTTCCAATTCAGTTTCAGCGATTCCTAACCCAAATAATTCGTTATCTGTATCAACGGGTACCTGTATATCGGCTAGCACAAGTTGACTGACAAAAGCCAAGGCAATAACAAAATAACGCATTAGACTGTATCCTCACCCTGGCGGTACATGTCCTTTCTGTCGGTGACTTTTTTCAGGTAATTAACGGTCTCGTCATACGGCAAATTATTAATCAGGGTTTCATATACGGCATCAGGGGCCATACTGTTAATTTTTGCTACCGCGGCTGATAATCGACGTTCGCCAAACGCCCTTGCCACATTTCCGGCACCAGTATTATATGCAGCAATAACACAGTACTCTCGGCTTAAAGGGTCTTCGATACTTTTCAAGTATCTTGAATTAAGAATATCCAGATAAGCGGTGCCAGCCTCAATATTGTATTCTGGTTGATAAAGGTCACTTTCATCCATTGGCTTATCAACCTTGTGAACTATCCGGTTCACATCATGTCCAGCGCTAGTTGTCACAACCTGCATCAAACCGAATGCTGGAACCGGCGAGCGAGCACGAGGGTTGAAGCTCGATTCGGTATGCATAATCGCTAGAATCAACGCAGGCTCTACATCAAAGGCTTCGCTTTGCTTATAGATATCATCAAGGTATGGCGAAATGCGCTTTTCCAAACTATCACTTGGCATCCGAACTTGATAACTGACAATCCGAGGCATGTCCTCTTCTTTAGCCGCTTCTTCGCGCTGCTCAACATAGAATGCATTTAGCTCTTGCATCCTTGCCCTCGCATCATCGACTAATTCTTGTTTCTGCTCATCGACCAGTTTTGAATCAACATCAACGCCAGAGACCTCTGTCAGCAACTCAACTTCTTTTTCCATTTCCTGAAGTTGCAGGTTAGTCTGCGTCATAATTTCCATCAACGCTGCTTTTTCTTGATTCTGGGAGTAATCTAGATCGCGCTGCGTCAATTCATCATAGGTCACACCAGCAGCCAACGATGTACCTAGGTATGGCTCTAATTGTGTTGACTCTTCAACCTTTTGGTTAACCAGAGCTTCTATATCGCTTTGAGCCATTGAATCGTCAACCAACACCTCTATCGTGACAACTTCACTTTCAAAATCGATAATCGTTCTGGTGTTATCCTCTTCATCAGCTTGCACCAACTGGTGCTCACTACTGATCACTGTATCCCCCCAGCTCTGAATAGACACCTTCCTTTCGCCATCCCATTTTTTTATATATTCCTTTCTCCAACTAGCAAACTCAGCTAGGTGATTGGAATACCAGTCTAGGAATTCAGCACGCTCTATATGAGCTGGCTTATTCAACTCAGTAACAGCATTATCAAGATCTTTAAATGGATCTGCCGTCGCTACTGTTGCACACAATGACAATGCAATTAGGATAGAAAGTTTCTTCTTCATGTTTATGTCCATACTCACGAGAAGTAAGAAGTATATTCAAACTTGGTTAACATCATTTCTAAAACAACATCTCGGGATAACTCAGAAACAGAGAAGGTGTTGACCTGGCTTGATCTTATCTGCTCCAAATTAGAGTTAATTTTTTGCTTATCTTCAAACAAATAAGCATCATCCAAATTAGCAATAGAACTAGATTGCAACTCATTTTTGTTGGTGTAGTTATACATACCGACCATCAATTGATGGAATAAGGCATCCCGCCCTAATTCAATTGCATCAAGGTAGAAGTTTACACTTCCACTCTCAAAAAAATTCTCATCTGCCTGTCGAATAATCATGTCAAGTGGTGATGAATAAAGATTATGTTCGGTATATGGAATCTGAGCCATAAAATCATCTTGTAAAGCTTGAATAGAATAAGCCGCAACACGATTGTCTTTTACCGCAATGCTTAAAAGAAATTTACCGTAATTGAAGTAATTAAATTGTACGCCATCATCAAGACTAGATGCTTTTACAGCCTGAGGTAACCCTGCGGTTTGCTTTACGTAGTCAAATGAGTGCCCTACCGTCAATTGCGAAATAAGACGGTATTCATTTTCATGGGTAAAATTTGCTTTTATTTTTTGATATGTATTTACCAGAACAGCTTCAGTATCGTTCCAACCGCCAATAGAAATAATTACAGCGGCAATAGAAAATATTATCGACTTGGTTTTCACCATCAACGTTGTCATAAAAATGTCAAAAATAATTAAATCGTGATATTTACCCAGATAATATCACCTATAAAAAATAATACTGAACCAATATCACGCTTTTATACTTTGACGATTTAGTGTCACATTTAAAATAAAAACGACATTTTATTGCCGCTTAAAAAACAGCCTAAAAAACAAAAAAAACAAGAAATAGAAACAAATAAAAATAACTAGAAACCAATTGAAACGTAAGAGATCAGAAAAACACCAGCTCAACCTAAACTTATAAATCTAATTGGCACCCATTAATTATGTAACCATTTATTTCAACACTAAAAAACAGGAAGCTAAATTCAGCTTATTCATTTTTTTGAACGGCGTTTTTATATAAAAAAGCCACCTACCTGGGATAATTAGAGATATTCCGCATTGCACAACAAAGTCAGTTACTCACTAATGATTATTACGACAAGGTTAATAATAATAATCTTTGCTAGTAAAAGAGAGGTTTACAATGAAATAAAGTAAGACATATCTGAATAAAAAAGAAGACAAGTGTAAACAACTTGGAGGCATAGCCTTTGCAAAAACACCAGCAGAGCGCTGGTGTTTAAGAGTATAAAATCAATACAACCTAATGAACTAACTGAGCAAACTCGCCAAACCACTTGCCCGCTCGGTACGCATGGTCACCGAGCGCTTGAGTACCTCATGGGTAGCGAACATATAGAGCTTGGATTTCGCCCTCGTCACCCCGGTGTAAACCAGCTCTCGGGTCAGGATCGGGCTAAAGTCGGGTGGCAGTACCATCAGGGTATCGGCAAACTCTGAGCCCTGTGATTTGTGGATCGTCATGGCATACACCGTATCGTGCTCGGGCAAGCGGCTTGGTAGCACGCCACGAATAGTGCCGTCCGGCATCTCGAAGTACACCCTGAGTTTGCGATTACCCGTTTGCGGATCGATCTCGCTGTCATACATCGCAATTCCAATATCACCATTGTAGAGCCCCAAACCATGGTCGTTCTGACTGATCATCACCGGCCGGCCGACATACCAAGTCTCATCACCCGGCGTAATTTTGCCCTTGCGCGTCAAGGCCCGTTCGATACGTTGATTCAAGCCAGCAACACCAAAATCACCTTCACGCACCGCACACAACAGACGCACCTGGGCAAAGGCTTTGAGTACCTCGCCCGCAGCCTTGCCTTCGGCAATGGCATCGAGATAATCGCTATAGAAGGTCACCACATTGGTGATCATCGTCTGGTAACTTTCGCTGCCCAGTGGATAGTGTTGGATGTCGCGAAAGCCCTTTTGCCAAACCTGTTCAACCTGATAGGGCTTACCACTATTGATCGCCTTGGCCAACTGGCCGATCCCCGACTGGGCATGAAAGCGATAGCTCTTTTGCAGCATACACAAGCTATCTGCCACCGCGGACGGGGCAGCCTGTGCTTGTTGGAAGCGAAAACCCGTCAATTGGCCAAGTAACTGGCTTTGCTCAGTCGTGTAGCCTTGCTCAGCAAAGCCACAAATATCACCCAGTACCGCACCGGCTTCTACCGAAGCCAGCTGATCCCTATCACCCAGCAAGATCAGCTTGGCATGAGCAGGTAATGCATCGAGCAATCGCGCCATCATCGGTAAGTCCACCATCGAGGCTTCATCCACCACCAAGACATCCAAATGCAGCGGGTTATCGCGATTATGGCGAAAGGCAACCCGGTTAGGGATAGCTCCCAGCAAGCGGTGAATGGTGCTGGATTGAGTCGGGATATTACTTTTAACAACGTCATCAACCGCAAGAGAATCCACCGCCGAACCAATCGACTCGGTCAACCTTGCGGCCGCTTTACCCGTAGGTGCCACCAGCTTGATATCAGGTAATAGCAACGCTCCCTGCTCGTCCCGCACATCACGCTGGATGGCTTGGGTCACCAAGGCGGCCAGCAATTTGGCGACCGTGGTTGTTTTACCGGTACCGGGACCACCGGAGATCACCGCAAACTGACGGGTCAGGGCAACAGCTGCCGCGACTTTCTGCCAGTTAAGGCAGCTCTCGGCAGGTACCAAGGTATCCAATACCGATAACGCCTCGACACTGTCGGCAGCGACAAGAGCGGCGTCTATTGCCGTCCAATCCAAAGCGGATGAGGTGACAACATCCAGCTTGTCACAGACTTCCCGCTGACACTCCTGCGCGGTGCCCCCTTGTTGCTCAAGCTGTTGCAAGGCGGCAAACAAGTAACGGTAATCACGGGCAAACAATTCATCGAGTTTGGAGGCCATCAATTCAGGCTGAAGATCATTTCCTCCTCCTTGCGCCCGCAGGCGAAGCTGGGAAGCGACCAGTTGCTCGAACTGCCAATAGCGGTTGAGGTAAACCCTTTCGCCATCCATCACCAGTGGTGTTGCGCGGCTACCGTCCGAGACTGCCCCTGACTGTGCCAGCAAGGCTTGCCATAAGTGGGGCTCTGGCAAGTCATCGACCAAAGGTAAACTGAGCTTGCTCGGCAGGCTAAATAGCCGCGCCGTATCAATCTGCGACAATAGTAAGCACACATGACCCTGCCCCAGTTCATAGCTTGCCAGCGCGGCGATTAACGTGACTAAACGGCTCACCTGCGGGTCAGCCGATCCTGTCACTTCAGCTTGGCTTCCAACAACTAGCTGGCTACTGCTTAATGCAACGAATTTGGCAAACTGGTGATCCAGCGGACGCAGACTCCCCTGGCGGACAAGAGTCTCTAGGTGGTTAAGCATCTGGTGATTCTCCATCAATCAAAGTCTCCAGTTCGGTCAACAAAGCCAAGGATGGCTTGGCACTAAAGATACCGCTATCGCTACCGGCCTTAACTCCCCGCAAGAATAAGTAGTAGACACCGCCGAAGTGAGCATCGTAGTTATAGTCAGCCTTGCGGCTCTTCAGGAAGCGGTGCAAGGCCAGCGCATAAAGCTGATACTGTAGATCGTAGCGGTGATCGACCATTGCATGATCCAGCATGTCTCCCCGATACACGTTCGGGTCGTCACCCAGCCAGTTTGACTTCCAGTCAAGCACGTAATATCGGCCATCGTACTCGAACACCAAGTCAATAAAGCCCTTCAGCATACCACTGACAGTGGCGAAACCCAGTTCGCCGGCCTTGGCCGACAATTTGTCGTGGCGGGCAATCACCTTGTTGAGTAACGGTGCCGACAACAAATTGATCGGCAGCATAAACTCCATTTCGGTCAGGCGTTGGGCTGGCGCCATCTCGCCCAACCGCATCGCATCACCATCGAGCGGACACGCCAGTACATCGCGGATCATAGTCTGCAATACCGGCAGCCATTCCTCGTCATAATTTTCCAGCCGTAGCAACTCCAGGATCTTCTCTGTGGTTTCCGGGCTATCGACCGGTGCAGTAAACTCCACTTCCTCAAACAATGTATGCAAGAAGGTCCCCGGTCTTGCGCCTTTCGGGAAGGTGTAAATCGAGCGGGCTGGTTCAACGTCTTCATCACCCAAGGCTTCATCACCCGATGAATCGGTATCAAAACCCGGCAACTCGAAAGAGGCATCATGGTGGCTATGGCCTTGCTTGATCAGCCCCGAATAACTGGTGACCCACCAGCTACGGTCAATGTGTTTATCAAACACGGATGCCGATAACTGCGGCTTCTCTTCCTCAAGCGGTAGCCAAGGACTATCCGGCAACGGCGGAGGTGGCAATACCGTAACCGCCTCAGATTGCGCAGCCAGTGCATCCAGCGCATTTGCCAATTCGGTCAAGCCGCCCTCTTGGGCGTTTTGTACCAACCAGCCGATTGCCGAGCGATGAAGCCCGGTAGGCTCCTTGCGGCTCAAACCGTTGCGGATCGGTGACATCCCGATATAACAGCCATACACGGCACGAGTCAGTGCCACATACAGCAAGCGCAGATCTTCCGCTAACCGCTCTTTCTCGGCCAGCTCCATACTTTCTTCGCTGGCGGCGATATCCAGCACCGACTGCTGGCTCTGCTCATCATGGAACAATGCGGTACTGGCTTCACGGTAACTACAGACAAAAGGTAGGAAGACGATGTCATATTCAAGTCCCTTGGACTTGTGGATCGTTACAATCTGGACCAAGTTACGGTCAGACTCCAAGCGTAACTGCTGCTCATCGGCATTGCCGTTGGGCTCTTCAATATGCTCGGCTAGCCAACGCAACAGGCCGTGATCACTGTCGAGGGTTTGGCTCGCCTGTTGCAGCAACTCACCAATATGCAGGATATCGGTCACCCGCCGCTCCCCCCCATTTTGGCTCAGCAAGGTTTCCGGGATCTTACGCTGGGCCAGCATATGGCGCAGCATCGGCAGCACCCCGCGGCTTTGCCACAGCTTGCGGTAACCACGAAATTCCGAGACATATTGCTCCCAGACGGTTTCACTGGTGTTCATCGCATCAAGCGAATGCGCTGTAAGGGCAAATAAACTTGAAGCCAGTGCGGCGCGCATATTGCGGTCATCTTCAGGGGTCAGTACCGCCTGTAAGAAACGCAATAAATCCACCGCTTCGATACAGGCAAATACGCTATCGCGGTTAGAAAGATAAACACTGGCAATGCCTTGATCGGCCAAGGTACGGCGGACCAATGCTGCTTCGCTACCGGTTCGCACCAACACCGAAATATCACTGGCATGAATTGGCCGGGTTTGCTCACCGTCCACCAATACGGCTTTGTTCTGCTGCGATTGGGTGAGGATTTTCTGAATTTCGGCGGTCGTTGCTTCGGCCATTACCTGCTGGTAATCGCCTTTCTTAACCGGCTCTTCGGCTTGCTGGTGCCAAAAGCACATTGCAGGCTGCTTCACGCCATCAAGTTGCCAACCGCGCCCTTGGGCCTTCGGGCTGTGATCAACCGGCAAGAAGGTAATGTCTTCATCGTAGATAAACGGCCGGTCCGGATGCTGGAATATCCGGTTTACGGCACCAACCATTTCCGCGGTCGAACGCCAATTGGTACCCAGCGTATAGTGAGCAGTGACCTGACGGCGTGCCTGAATATAGGTAAAAATATCGGCGCCACGGAAGGCATAAATAGCCTGTTTGGGGTCACCAATCATGAACAGACCGCAAAGGGAGCTCGTATCTTCTGGCTGCTCACTTTCAAGATGGTCTTCACCATAGCGCTCCTCACCATAAATGGTGCTGAAAATACTGTACTGCAACGGGTCGGTATCTTGGAATTCATCGATCATCGCCACCGGGAACAAGTGCCGGATCCGGCTCGCCAGCAATCCGCTTTCATCTTGGCTAAGCGCCGCTGAAAGCTGGGTTAGTAGATCGTCAAAAGAAAGCCAGCCTTTGCGCTGTTTGGCATCAATCAAAAGCTGGCGACACTCTTTTATCGCATGGGCCAGCAAGGGATCACGCACATTGGGTTTGTCCGCCAGCAGCTCACCGATAGCCACAAATACTGGATGCTCCGGTGGCTGGCCTTTGCTGGTTTTCTCACACAGCACGTGCTGGTCAAATTTTTCCAGCGATTTCGGCAATTGATAACCGGTATTGTCTCGCTCGGCCCATTCGCCGACTTCAGCCAGCGCTTTGGGCAAACTGGTTTTGGTATAGCTGCGCTTGTTCACGCCAGAGCTGGCAATAATGTCATGCAGATCACCGGCACTGTCGCGCCACAATCGTTTGACGTGATTGATGCGCTGCAAATTTTCTTCATGTACTTGCTCAAGACTGCCGCTCAGCTCTGGGGCACGAACGGTTATTTCAGCACCAGACAAAAAGCGGTTGATCTCTTTTAGCAATGCGCCCGGTGCTGCCCAGATTTTTCGAACTTCCGCCGCCAGGCTTCGCGGCAGCGGGTAAAAATTACGGCGCCAGAAATCGGCCACAACCTGAGCCCGCAAGTGGCTCTCTTCTGTAACGAACTCATTGTTGAACAAGCTACCCGACTCAAAGGCATTCTGGGTTAACATCCGCTGGCAAAATCCGTGGATAGTAAAGATCGCGGCCTCGTCCATCTGGCGCTCAGCCTGCAACAAGATCGCTGCTGCCGCCTTGTGATCAGAGATATCGACCAACAGTGGCTTAATCACCGGATCATTACTGCTGCCCCGACTAAAGGCCAAGCGAGCATCGTGGATCCGGCGACGAATACGATCACGCAGCTCAGCGGTCGCCGCTTCGGTAAAGGTCACGACCAAAATATGATCAACCGTCAGCTCACGGGGGAATCGAGTTTTATCGTCACCATGACCAAGCAGCAAGCGCAAATACAAACTGGCAATGGTGAAGGTTTTCCCGGTGCCGGCCGAGGCTTCAATCAAGCGGTTGCCGTGAAGAGGAAAACACATCGGCTCCAGCGGCTCCGGAGTAATGAGAAGAGATTGTTGAGTCATAGAATACGCCGATTCCTATTAGTGAACTGGGCCACGTTTTCATCAGAAAACCCCGCCCACCCAAAATTATTTTTTGTGATCCAGTACAAATTCAAATAAATATATCGAATTTAAGCACTAACTCATCTATCAATATGAGAGATGTTTCACGGTTTCCACCGGGGGGGTCCGCTAGTATCTCAGCCACGAAATCTGGTCACCTCTGGACCGGTGGCCGTACAGCGAACACCCTACAATCAATAATGATTTGCTGGCGGCCACGCTACACCTTCTTACCCACAGTACAACTAACCCTGTTCGACCTCTCGCAACTGCATCACAGCAGGCTTTAGGATATGGGTTTCCCACTGCAATAACTGTTCAGCAAGTTCGTCATCCCATAACGGCCACACCCGGTGGATATAGCTGTTATTACCTTCACCGTCGAACATATAGCCACCGTTAAACGCCTCAGCCCTTTTGCCGTCGGCTTTCGTCAAGGTCGCTTGATCGTCACACCATTGCCCTTTTTTATCGATACACGCCTGGATCCCGGCATGAGCAGTACGAGGGAAATACGGTAATGGCAGGGTTAGACCCCTATCATAGCCTTCAATCAGTGCTGCCAATTGCTCCATTGCATACTGCGCCGATACGGGTTCTAGCTGCCAGCAGCCATCTACTCCGATAAGGTATGTAGGTTGGCTTGGCTTCATAACGGCCAAACTTAAATGCTCAAGCCAACAGGCCAGAATATCCTGCGCCCGGATTTTACCCGGCCGATAACGGACCAACCCTTGCTGGGTAACATGTTTGAGCCAGCCCTGTAGGCGAATACCGCGCCCTGCAACCGTCACGATACAATCTACCTCAACATCCGGTCGCGGTTGAGCCATAAACTGGGCCACACTATCGGCCAATTGCTCTATCTGAACACGCTCTTCCAACAATTCCAGCTCACCAAATTGTGCCACCGGTAAGCCTCCAGCCGCCTGCTGGTAACGGGAGAACTGATCGAAAGCTTGATCGCGACTTATTGGCTTGCCTAGTGAGGATTGTCTTTGACAATCAAGGAAGGTCGTCAACAAGGCTTCACGTAACTGGTAGCGTCCCAGGCCATCAAGGGCAAACGGCTCATCATCTTCCGGCCCACCCTGATGACCATCAAAGAACACTTTCAAGCGACGATTAAAGAAATACTGTACTGGCAAACGCCAGAACCGGCTCAGTTCCGCCAATTCCAATACGCCCTCAGCCCTGTCGTCGCTCAAATCCGGCTCTAGCGGCACCGACTGGAATATATCAGGCTCGATAAAGGCCTGATTGGCAACCGGAAGCCATTCTGCGGCATAACTATTATTACCACCGCTAAAAGACTGCGGACTGAAAGGCACCAATGGATGGGTTTTGGTTAGGTTGGTCACCAACAGGTGCGCCGACGCATCGACCGGCAATGTTTCATCACCGGCCAGGCAATACCCCTGCTGACAATACTCAAGTAATTCGCTCACCAGTACCGATGGGACTTTCTCACTGTTATCCTGGATAGAGCGCCCAACATAACTGATATACAAGGCTTGTTGGGCTGACTGGATAGCCTCGAGGAATAGGTAACGGTCATCATCCCGGCGCGAGCGGTCACCGTGACGAGTTTGGCCCGCCATAAGATCAAACCCTTCGGGCGGGATCGAGCGAGGGTAAACACCGTCATTCATCCCCAGTAAGCACACGACCTTGAACGGGATAGAACGCATCGGCATCAAGGTACAGAAGTTCACTTGGCCAGCCAAAAAGCGCTGGCTGATCCGCTCACCCGATAGCTTACCGTTGAGGTAATCGCGCATCACTGCAGGCGTAATATCCGCAGAGTAACCGGCATCCGCCAACTGCTGCTCAAGCTGCTGGAGCTTGTCGCGGATCATCCGGAGCACCATCTCGCCGTCAATATCGACTGCAAAGCAGTCATCCAACATTTGGTTGAGTACCGCTATCCAACCGGCGATCGGCTGTGGCCGTGCCAATTGCTGGCGGTAATGCATCAAGGTTTCGATGAACAGACCGAGCTGACCGGCCATCTCGGCATCCATCCCTTGCACTTCTTCATAGGCCAGCACACCTTGGTACAACCCGGCCTCTTGTGGCATGGCATAACCTAGCAGCATACGCTGTAAACCGAACAGCCAAGTATTCTGCTGCTGGCGTGGTAAGGCGAATTCCTCGGCGGTGTCATCATCCAGCCCCCAGCGGATCCCCACTTCTTCAATCCACAGCTTAACCCGCTCGAACTTGTCGCTATCAAAGCCAAACCGAGCCATGACCGCCGGAACTTCAAGCAGCTCCAAAAGCTCCGATGCCTGACAGCGGCTTTCCGGCAATGCCAATAGACGCAAAAAGGCGAGTAATGCGGGGTTTTCTTGATCAGCACTGCGATCCGAAATAGAAAACGGTATATAGCGATCACCCGGCGCATTGCCAAATACCGCTTGTATATATGGGCTGTAGTTGTTGATGTCTGCCACCATCACCACAATATCCCGGGGTGATAGTTCAGGACTCTCCGCCAGCATCGCCAATAGATTATCGTGCAGTACTTCCACTTCGCGCATCGGCGAGTGGCAGGCATGGACACTCAGCGAGCTGTCATCGGCGGCAATGGCCAGTTTATGATGGCTAGACTCGGTAATTTCATCATTGATCCTATCGTCCAGATTGAGGATGTCGGCCTGAATGGCATGGAGCAGGGAGTCAGGCTCGATATCGACAAACGCCTCAACCTCATGGGCTTCCATATCTGATAACAGATACAGGTTATCCCGGCCCAGCTTACCGAGTGATGCCAGCAAGGTATTACCGACAGCTCCCTCATGGGTTTCATCTACCACATTGGCTTCAATATCCCCTTTGAGCGGCGAAATCACCGCACCGTGTTCACTGTGATCAGCACACCACTGCAACTGCTGGCGCTGCTTGGCCGCCAATCGGGCAAGGAATTTACGATCGCGTACATCGCCCCAGTAATGCCGGCAAGGGTTGGTGAACATCAGGTGAACATCGATATGTTTGCCCAGCGCGGCTAACGCATCGAGATAGCGCGGCGGCAGCGCAGAGATACCAAAAACAAACAACCGCTTAGGTAATCCTTCAGGTAGTGGCGAGCCACTTTGTAAATAACCTTCGAGGGTTTCGATAAAATGGTCATATAAATTGGCACGGTGATACGGCGACTGGCCCAGAGCCAAGGTGTGATCATAGAGCGACTGCCACAGCAAGGGCTGCCACGGGTGTTCTTCCACCAACTCAGGATCGATCACGTCGGATTCCCAAGACTGGATCCACTCCGGTCGATACACCAGGTATTGGTCAAAAATATCGGCGATTTTCTCAGCTAGCTGGTAGCTTTTAACCAAGTTGGGGTCGTCATTGAGATAGTTGGCCAATGGTGCAAACTCGGGACGCGACAGCTGCTCTGGCAGCACCTGCAACAGCTTCCAGGTCATGGCCTCTTTGTTGAAGGCACTACGTGCAGGCACATCACTCAGTACTTGAGTGAACATATTCCAGATAAACGTCGCCGGCAGCGGAAATTCGATATTAGCGGCAATCCCCTGAGACTTCGCCAGTTCCAATTTCAGCCACTGTGACATACCAGGACTTTGGACCAAGATCTGCTCTTGCTCGAACGGATTGGCCAATGGATCCAAACGGATTAGCTCAACAAGCAGGGACTTAAGAAGATCCAGTTGATTTGAGTGATAGACAGTAAACACGCAAGTGACTCACCGGTAGAGGAAATTACCTTTGATTGTCTACCATCAATGGATTAGCTGCAAATTCAAATCATTAAAAAGCCCAGCGTTGCTGGGCGATTAATCAGATGGCTTCTAAAGTACTGAACCTCTCAGTGTCCTATCACGCACGGCTAGGTGTCAAGCAATGCAGCAACTGAGCAACTGGGCGGTAGAACGCCGCATAGCGAAGAGCCACATAGCTCACGACCCCAGTAGCGATATAGAGTTCCAAGTGTGCTAATGAAGACACCTGTTGAATATATTCCACATCATACCCCTGAGTGGTCATCCAAGCTGCTGCTTTGAACATCGCTGTCGCACCAATCACCAATGGGAAAGTGAAAGCGGCATAGCCTGGGCTAAACGACAAACGAAGCAAACGGAAGAACGCTAGGTAAATGACAAAGGTCATCAATACTGCAATCCCACCCAGCAACGCAATCACAACCGGTGATGGCTCTTGGCTGACAGTCAAATATCCAGCCAATGATAGACTTGCTGGCGCCGCCATAATCGCAATGGTTGGTTTGGCCGCATCAGGAATTTCATGGCTAAAAATTAGACGATATACCATCAAGGGCAACATAACGGCATAGATCCCCATACCAAATAGCTGTAAACCTTCTGCCAATGGACGCAATGCACCGCCAGGAAAAGCCACGTCAGCCACTATGATGCCAATAGGTGGCACAAACCAGCTTGGTACCATATGGTGCAATTCAAAATCTTTTACCCGGTGGTAAGTAAACAGCGCCAAAAAGATCAGGTGCAGCACAACCGCCGCAAGCCATAATGCCTGCCCTGCAATCGGATAGTAGATACCCAACGCCTTAGAGACGACCATGGTACCCATTGCAAAGGTTGGTACGACGCTACCAACAACGGGGTGGCTGATATCTTGCCATAATGCTCTTGGATGGATAAGAAACTTAAACAGCAACACAACCAATAAGATACTAGCAATCCCTGCTCCGATAAGCTGTCCACGCCCACCAAGATCAGCAGCATTTTCCCAACACCAACCGAGACTCCCGATACCTAGTGCTAAGCCAGCCATTGGGGTTGGTGCGCCCAGCACTTTTTGCTTTGTTACTGTAATCATATCGTTACTCCCCAAGACAGCACGTCACTATTATTGAACACCCCGGTAGTGTAGCGACGCCCTAGTGTTTATGATACTTGAATATATTTAATGTATAGTTAAGAAAAACGGAACGACATACAGAATAAATAGACAGAACAAGAGACACCGAATGAATATAGCCTTACGCCAATTGAAAGTGTTTGTCACCGTCGCCCAGGAGCTGACCATTACAGCCGCGGCTGAGAAGCTATTTCTCTCTAAACCCGCCGTCAGCATGGCACTTTCAGAACTAGAAAAGCAACTTGGGCACAAGCTGTTTGACCGCAACAATAACCGCTTGTTGATCAACGAACAAGGTAAACGCTTATTACCGCTGGCCGATGAGTTACTGGCGCGTAGCCAGGATATCGAGCAACTATTTAGCCAAGAAGGCCCAGTAACGGGAAAGTTGAAGATCGGCTCAAGTGATACCGTGGGTAACCAAGTAACCCCGTTTCTGTTGCGGGACTTTCGCCAAGACTCAGGCCATAGTGATCAGAGCTTATTTATCGCCAATACCGCCCATATCTGCCATATGCTCAGTGAGTTCGAATTAGATATCGGCCTTGTCGAGGGCAAAGTACAAGCCGACAACCTCGCCGTAATACCTTGGCTGGGCGACGAAATGGTGGTGGCCTGCCACCCCAACCACCCACTGGCACAGGCTGAACAGCTAAGCCTGAGTGATCTTGAACACAGCGAATGGATCCTACGCGAACCGGGTTCCGGTACCCGAGAATACTTTCTTGGCCGCCTAGCCCCGCGGTTGGAAGACTGGCATCAGGCTTTCGAGCTCAACAACACCGAAGCCATTATCAACTGTACTGCTGCCGGCCTTGGCCTTACCTGTCTCTCCCGTCGAGCTGTAGAGCATGCCGTCAAAGATAACCGCCTCACCATTCTGCCGCTACCTCTCGATATGCAGCGCCAGTACTGGATGCTCTACCACAAGGAAAAATACCAGAGTCCATTACTAAAACTGTTTATTGCTTTTTGCCAGCAGTGGAAGTCGCCTCTATGCGACACTACAGCAGAAAGGTGAATGATCAAACTCGATTATCACCACCACTAAAAGCAATGATTTGGCTGATCTGACACATTGATCGGCCAGATTCCTGCTGCCAGCCACAGAAAGCAGATTGTGCCGCAGTCAGAGATTTCTGTGTATCTCGCCCACCATCAATAATTCCGACCTGACGCAGATAGGCTTCAACATCCCGGCTCAGAATAAAGGTATCTTTACCCATAATGCGCAATGTATAAGGGCCGGTATTACCGCCCAAGCGCTTACCGTGCTTTTTCAAATAGCGCCATAGCCCGGTGATATCATCCTGCGGCCAGTCGGCGACCATGGCTGCAAAAGAACCATGCTCAAGCGCCGCTTCATGGATCATCTGGGCATTATCTGGAATGGTCATTACTTTGCCCAAGTGACGAATGATAGCCGGCTCGGTCGCTTTGCGCTCCCACATTTCAGTCGGCATTAACAGCATCTTTTCGATATCAAAGCCGAAGAACACCTCTTCGAAATTGGGCCATTTGTTACGTACTACCTGCCAACTGATCCCGGACTGAAAGACTTTCTGGGTAAACGCCGCCAGCCAGCGATCATCTCCTATTTGTTTCAGCTGTTCAGCTGACCATGGGGTCGCTAACATGCTCTCTAGCACACCCTCTCCACCCTTGCGCTCCGCGGCTCGGGCATATATTTGCGAAAATTTTTCTTTTGCCATCACATTAACACGCTTATCACTGGACATTGCCCTTAATGCTACTGTATAAACAGCCAGTAAATCAATTTCGGGAGAGGGTGACCATGGCTGTTATCATCAAATATGTAGTTGAGCGCAACGGAGAAGAAAAGATGACTTTCACCTCTAAGTCCGAAGCCGACGCATACGACAAAATGCTAGATATGGCGGACGAGATGTTTACTTTGCTAGGCGAAAGTGAGCTTTTCGAGGATGAAGCCAAACAAGAAGAGCTTTCGCTATTCTTGGCACAAAAACGTGAAGACGTGCTTGTTGCACTGGGCGCGAAGAAAAAAGCAGCGCCAAAGAAAAAAGCGGTAAAACCTGAGCTTGTTGAAGAGCAACAGGATGATGCTGCGGCTTAATCACTAAGCTTGCCAACATGCTTCATGACAAACCTCCTTTCAAGGAGGTTTTTTATTTGCTCTCGAAGATAGGTCAACAAGCCCTAACTTTATGTTCCAGTAATCAAATCATCAGTAGTGATAGCGCTGCACATTGTCATAATTTCATCATTTTTCACCGATTACTCCCTCCCCCCTTCAATATCGACGCAAGTGTCTTTATGATGGGTTCATCACACTTTGCCGACCTACAGCGTCCGGCATGAATTACTTTGACATGGAGAACCAACAGTAATGGCCAGCTTTTCACTAGCCCTTGGTACTGCAACCAAAAACCGCGATAACAAAATCATTGAAGCGTTTTTTCCAACCCCGATCCTAAACCCAGCTGACGCGCTAGTTGACGCCATTGCCGCTATCGTCGATTACAAGGAAGGTAATCAGGCTATCGAAATCACGGCAGCCCAGAGCGCTGACCTTGCAGCCGCTTTCAGCGCTGCAGGTGAAGAAGCCTGTGCAAGCTTCGCAACTAAGGCTGCGGCATCAGAGCAACCGCTTGTTGTTGTTATCCTTGCGACTGACGAAGCACCAACTTCAGTCTCTGAAGGCTTCCTGAAGCTACAACTTATCTCTCACCGCCTAGTTAAGCCACACGGCGTGGTACTAGACGGTATCTTCGGTCTGCTTCATAACATTGCCTGGACCAGCCAAGGTCCTATCGATTTACCTGAGCTGGCTGATCGCCAAATGGAAGCTCGCCTGAATGGCGAAACTATCACTGTCGATTGCGTCGACAAGTTCCCGAAAATGGTCGACTACGTAGTACCGACTGGCGTGCGCATTGCTGACACATCACGTGTTCGCCTAGGTGCCCACGTGGGTGAAGGCACAACCGTTATGCACGAAGGCTTCATCAACTTCAACGCTGGCACAACAGGTGTGAGCATGGTTGAAGGCCGTATCTCTGCGGGTGTTGTGGTGGGCAACGGCTCTGACATCGGTGGTGGTGCTTCTATCATGGGTACTCTGTCTGGTGGCGGTAAAGTCGTTGTATCGATTGGTGAAAACAGCCTACTGGGTGCCAATGCCGGTCTGGGCTTCCCAATGGGTGACCGTTGTACTATCGAGTCTGGTCTTTACGTGACGGCGGGTTCAAAAGTCCGCATGCTAGATAAGAGTGGCCAAGAAGTTGAAATGGTTAAAGCACGCGATCTTGCTGGTGTTTCTGACCTACTGTTCCGTCGCAACTCTGTGACTGGCCAGATCGAGTGTCTAGCCAACAAATCAGCAGTAGAGCTCAACAGCGAGTTGCACAGCAACAACTAACCGCCGTTGAAAAACGCCTCATATGAGGCGTTTTTTCTTTATCGATACTTGCCTGACCATCCTGTTACTCCCCCTTACGACTTTGATAGCCTAATCTACACTCGTTCACTTTTCGCGTGTAAACCTGATATAACGACTGCTCTAGATAATCAATAACAGCAAAGTAACTGTCTCTACCTGTATCATGAAGCCCCCCCAGATTGCCAACCTATAGGTGTTTGTGAGAGGGTATCGGCAAACAAAAACAAGGAGAGAGAAATGACGTTTTTCTTTGAGCGGGAAGAAACAGACAGCGAGATCAAAATTATCCTTAAACCCCATTCATTGTATGTAATGCTGTCAATGTTGGCAGTATGGCTAATCAATGAAATGGTCCTACATATTATGCCGGTAACTCAAATCATCATGCCCATGTTCATCATCTTTATGGTGATCCGATTCTTCTCCTTGGTCAAGGTGCAAAAAGAAGTACTGGTCGCGATGAAGCAAGGCAAGGTACAAACCACTGGCAGTAAGTTCTCCTTCGGCAATCCTTTTACCTACATCATCAGCAAGTAAATAAGCGCTCGTTCCGATTGGGAAATAATCCCGTGAGCCCGCGCTGCTTATCCTTCCACTCCTAACCATGCATACTATTCATACCCAAGTCACTTACTATGCTTGGGTCTGCGAGAATTGACTGGAGGTCAGGATAGGCAGCAATTTGTCGATTTCGTTATGATTGAATAGCAATCACAGCACAGTCCTTATTCATCTCGCCCTTCGGGAGCAAATCAATGCCCCCACTTCAGCACCAAATAACCTCGCAATTGGCTAGATATTCCATTCGGTTATTTTCCTTAAACGGAACACAGTGATTCAGCTCTGGACCCAGCAACGTCCAGTCACTTGGGTATAAGCCACAAAACAGGAGGGAATATGACAGGATTCAACTGGAAACCACTATTGCTTGCATGCTTGATTGTCAGTATCGGCCAATTAAGCTTAGGGCTTGTCTTTCCTGCACTCCCTGCCATAGCAGACTCCCTTCAGCTCTCTACCGAACAAGCTCAGTTATTAGTTTCAGGGTATTTATTCAGCTTCGGTGTCTCACAACTTATCTATGGCCCGTTATCCGATGTCCTTGGCCGTCGGCCCGTATTGTTAAGCGGCCTATTAATTGCCGCATTAGGGCTGGCGGTCACTGTCTTTGGTGCCGACACGTTCCATTGGTTGCTGCTAGGCCGGATTATCCAGGGTATGGGCGCAGGCAGTGTAGCGGTATTAGCACGGGCCACGATTCGTGATAGCTACCAACGCCAAGATCTGGTCAAAGCTATGACTTGGTTGGCAATTGTCGCCGCCTTCACTCCTATTATGGCCCCCGTCGTCGGCGGTATTGTGAACCACCATTTTGGTTGGCTAATCGTGTTTGTCGTACTGCTGGGCTATATCGCCATCGTCTGGTTACTGTTACTACTGTGCTTTTCTGAGACCCTATCGGCTACCCAACGTCCCCAATCAGTAGGCCAACTGGCAAAATCCTACCAGTCATTGATTCAAGAGCGGCACTTCCTGTCCTTCGCCGGTATCGGCTGGGTTAACTTCTCGCTGGTTGTTCTGTCTATCTCGATGATGCCGTTTATCATGCAGATACAGATCGGAATGAACTCCGAACGTTACGCTCTTTGGGCGATGGGTCCTGCGTTTGGCTTGCTATGTGGCGGCTTAATCTGCCAAAGGCTACGGCCAAAGCTGGGAACGCAAAAAATGTTAATGCTCTCCCCACTGCTACACCTTGTGGCTGGTTCGGTATTGATCGTAGCTCCCCTATCACCAGTCTGGATGGTCACCGGCCACTTCCTGATGGCGATGGCAAACGGCATTGCTTTTCCTTGTGCCCAATCACTGCTGCTTGTTCCCTATGGCAACAAAGCCGGCACGGTTTCAGCCCTGTCAGGTGCCTGCCAAATGGTGTTTGCTTCACTGCTCAGTAATGGTTTACTGAAGTTGGGGATCAGCCAAGCGTGGCACTTAGGTGGACTGATGGTGATAGGAGCCGGTCTAGGGCTGTTACTGGCTATACTAGGTACAATGAGCGAAAGCGGCCGCCGTGCAGTGGCAACTCTCAACGGATAAACCATAATTAACTCAGATCGTTAATTGAGGGTTAACCATGGCTAGGTTACTGGGTCTTTGCTTGCTGGGCATTTCACTCACTTTTCTGGGAGCTTGTTCAAGCCAGTACGAAACCAACTTGGCGAAAAACAAGCAATGGGAAGAGCTTGGTGCCTATCATGGAGAGCAAGGCTATAGAGAGTTGAATGAAATTGATCTCGGAAAACGTGGCGGCTTTTCTGAAGTTGAGTATGAAGAATACCGTGCAGGCTACCTGAAAGGACGATTTGATTATTGCGCCGGTAAGCAAACCGTAGACACTGTCATCAATCCAGGCTATCCGGATGACTGCCAAGATAATCAATCAAGCTCAAGTTATGGCTTGGTTGATCGAGGTTATTAGTTCGGCATTTGTGGGCACTAATATCAATGAAAAAATGGCAGCCGAGGCTGCCATTATGATGATTTAAGAGGCTGGTTGGTTGAGGTAAACCCCACTTCCACTCGAATAAAACAGGATTAAATCCAAATCACCGTCACCATCCAGGTCGCCAAATAATGGTCTATCATGATGAGTGCCGAAGTTACCACTAGCTGATGGCGTAAATCGGCCAGTGCCATCATTGAAGTAAAGCTGGGCATCCTCAGTATATGAGCCAGTTAATACCACATCCAAATGGCCATTACTGTTTACATCAGCAAAGGCTGCAGCCCGACCATTAACACCAAATGGAACATCGGATTTTTCAAATACTCCGGTGCCATCATTGATATACAAGTTATTTTGCTCAACGCCCTGAAAGTCCATATTGGTAAGGAGAATATCCGGCTTGCCATTGCCATTCACATCACCCACGGCAACATTAAAGCGCTTCTCTTTTTGGCTGACGCCAAAGCGTTGGCCTGAGTCACTAAAACGCCCCTCTCCATCATTGAGGTAAACCATAGTGCTATTGTCACCACCACCATAGATAATGTCTAATCCGTTTACCCCATCAACATCCGCAAGCGCCACGTTGGATGAATAAGATGCAGCACTATGCTCACTCAAATACTCATCGCTATCAATAAAGCCACCCTGGCGATCGTTGAAATAAATCAGAGGAGCCCTCCATTGTTGGCCAACAACAATATCTAGATAACCATTGCCATTCAAATCACCGACAGCAATAGTCCTTGTCACCCCTTTCCCAAGCAATACACCGGAATCAACGAGCTTGCCATTTCCATCATTAAAGAAGATCTGATCACCATCAGGCGTTGCTCGCACAAGATCCTGGCGGCCATTACCATTTAAATCAGCAGCAGCAATGGCATTGGTACGGCGTTGATCAACAAAGCTCATTTCAGACTCGGTGAAATTACCTTTGCCATCATTTTGGTAAATCATTACACCATTAGTTCGCTTACCCGCAACGAGATCAATATGACCGTTACCAGTAATATCTGCTAGCGCAGACGCATCTGCATAGCGATCCTCACCACTGCCCCCATAAGTGATTTGTTGGTGTTTCACAAAGTGACCATCACCAACATCATCACGCTTTTCCAAGTACATTAGCAGGTTTTCAACCGCCAAAGGTTTCATCTCCAATATCTCTGATGCACCGTAGATACTGTCACGAACCTCAATGCTGTGCTCGCCAGCAACCAAGTGAGCCTTAAGCGACCCAGTATTATATTCAGTGCCGGTCAAGCCAACTAACTTGTCATTGATGTAAACCTCTGCACCAATCGCAGGCTGCCAACCCTTATCAAGGACGCTCAGCATCATCGTTCCCAAGATGCGCCCTGAAATAATGCTTTCCCGTTTTAGCTCCAGTTTACAACCCAGAGTCTGGTTAATTTCAACGTTAATCGAAGTATTGCAGCTTGCGAACGGGACAGAATTGTACTGCTCCAAAGCCTCATTAACATCATGGAATGCCAAATACGCCGTCACTTGGCCTTGACCACCAGTTAGAAAATACTCACTGGCCTTAAAGACGCCATTCATATCCTCAACATTCAGCACTTTTTCTTGAGCTGGGACATTATCGCCACCTAGTCGAACAATCATCGCAAGATTTTGTGCGGAACCAACTTCATCGACAACTTCATTTGGAATAACAAAGCTAAATAAGCCTTCGTCTTTGAGTTCATCCAAGGTGAAGTCGACATCAGTCTGAAGAGGAATAACATCCATCTTGGCATCTTCACCTTCGACAAAGTTGACTCGATTGTCCTCGTCTTCACTCTTACCTACCATCAAGTTGCCATCATAAAGACGCATCGCCAGCAGGTACTCCCCTGGCTCCACATTCATAATTAACTCAGCAATACCTGTTTCTTTGTTGATGGTGTAAACCGTTTCAGCATCATTGTTAATCGATAACCCAAACTGTGGATTTGATAATGACGCCAATTCCTCCGCTGGCCAAGAGAAGGTCAGTTTAGAGACATACTGTACCTTGTCGAAGTCACTGATGGTCTCGCCAAGGTTTGGTAGTAAGATAAAATCAATTTCAGGCTCCTCGCCATCAACAATTTTCTCACCAAGTGCTTGGGCCACATACTGACGCTGCTGGGCCCCCTGAGAACTAAGCAGCAAGACAAAGTCATAAGTCCCTGGCTTAAGAGCTAACGAACGGTGCGAAATCGTCTCTACATTTCCATCGCTGTCCACCTTCTGTGTAACAGGCCAATCAAATGCTTGCTTCTCTTGAGTAAGGACATTCGTCACTTCAAGCTTACCGTCATAACGCTTGTCTTGCATGACTGGCGTCGCTTTAGCCGTTTTGGCTGAGAATACTGACGCTGAAGTTGGTTGCTCATTACCAATAGACTGTAAGTATGTCGCTGCAAACTGAGTATTTACATCGAATTTGGAATTTTGTTCATCCTTGCTATCCCCGTTACACCCTGCCAGCAAAAAAACTATTAAGGCATTAGTGAGGAGACGTTTTTTTCTAATTATGTACATTGTCTTTCCATATATGAGTATTAACGAATTGCACACCAAGGCATACATCGCACCAAGAAGCTAGCACAAACTCATTCAATACAACAACTTACAATCATTTCAAAACATTAAAATAGAGTGCAATAGGACAAGAAGTAATGACAACTAAAGGACGAATATAAAATAAAGAAGCAGAGCGACGGGGACGCCTAGTCTTGGGCTATTTGGCCGTAGGCCAAACATTGACAGATACAAAAAAGCCTCAGCATTTCAGCTGAGGCTTTCGAAGAAGTGGCGGAATGGCCGGGGCGCATTCGACCGCTGGGCGAACAAATAGATTCAAACGTAAAAAAGCCCGAGTCTTTCGACTCGGGCTTAGTATAAGTGGCGGAGCGGACGGGACTCGAACCCGCGACCCCCGGCGTGACAGGCCGGTATTCTAACCAAC
>NZ_JBNNXU010000019.1:0-109197 GCF_052873915.1 Photobacterium sp. DNB22_13_2 | reverse complement strand
TGTAAATCTGACGGCTCTGCCTTCGATGGTTCGAATCCATCTCCCTCCACCATCATTTTGAAAATTGTTTACTCGTATGAGTGGCCAACAGTTTTCCGGCTTAGTAAAGCCAACAATTAGCAACACCCCGTGGAGGGGTTCCCGAGTGGCCAAAGGGATCAGACTGTAAATCTGACGGCTCCGCCTTCGATGGTTCGAATCCATCTCCCTCCACCATCATCCTAAAGCCAGTAGTGAAAACTACTGGCTTTTTTCATACCTGAATTCTAGTTCCCCCTAAATTTTACTCCCTTCCCCAATTTCACAATCAAAATTCTACTCTCAATTCACAAACCGAATCCCTAATACCAATCTGGATAAGTAGTTGATCAAATATTTATGTAGGTTGGTATAATTTGGCTAAATGCCTTATGTATGCCTAAAATTCAATTTGTAGCATATGATTTGGAATAGGGACATGCCAATAAATCAAAACCAGTCAGGAAGACAAGCATTGCCCCTGCACGCAGTAAAAGCCTTGATTGTCGACGATCAGCGCCTTTCTACCACTATGCTCAAATCCATTTTGCTACAAATTGGGTTAGCTCATGTAGACACTGCGCTTGGCTACAAACAAGCCATGCAGCATTGCGAACATAATTCGTTTGATGTCCTGCTTATTGACTACCACCTCGAAGGCCCATTTACGGGAACTGAACTGATTAACTTACTGCGCCGCAAAAAGCTCATTTCCCCCTACTGTGGGATAATCATGATTTCAGGCGATAATTCTGCCGAAGTAATTTTAACCAGTATGTCGGTGGAGCCAGACAGCTTCATGGCTAAACCAATCACTACCGACATAGTCAAAGCCAAACTGACAACAACGCTTCATGAATGTGCCATTCGCACCCCCGTTTACAAGGCACTACTCAATCAAGACCGGCAAAAAGCTATTGTCCAATGTAAAAAGCAATTGATGTATGCTGGCTACCACCACAAGCTTGAAGGACTGCTACTAGATTTAATGATCGAAGACGGCCAATGGCTTCAAGCCGAGAAATACGCCAATATCCTGAAAAAGCATCACCCATCACCGAAGCTAAGCCTGATTCTGGCCAAGATACTGCACCATAATAACCAGCTCAAAGCAGCGATACATTTACTGGAATGCCAACTTCAGCAATCACCACTTCATATTGAGCTATACGATTACCTTGCCAATTACCAAGAGCAGGACAACGCTTATTACGATGCGCTGAACAGTGCCCAGAAAGCACTCAAACTCACACCGAGCATTAGCTACCGCGCACTTCGAGTGGCGCAACTGGCTGCCGATCTAGACCGAGTTGAAGAAGTCATCAAAGCTGGACATAGCCTAGCGAATCATCTCCCCATCATCGATGTCGAATGGATCATCTGCCTAGCGGAGTATATGGCTATTTTCGAGCAGGTCTATTTTAACCAACCGTCACTGATTCAACGCCACCAGCTCAAACTTGAGCTACAAAAAATCAACAATCGCGCTCATTCTAGAGTGATGCCAGCACAAAAACCCTTCTTAGCCACTTACAGCCATATCATCACGAGCCGATTGCTACTGGGCAATGCTCATCCCCTGAAGGCCAAGCGGCGGTTGCTGCTGGGGCTCTCATACTTTTTCAACAAAATCCCAAAGCTACCATCGGTGGTTTTGGCAGACACTCTTCCCCTACTGGTGCATTTTGGTGAAACGCAATTAATCAGCAGCGTAATGCAGGCAATTGAGAAGCGAAATCGCTTTGATGGCCACAGCCAAAACAGGCTCAATGATATCAAGCAGCAAAGCCACCTTGCCGAAAGGATAAAACAACTAGAAAGCCAATTAAAAGAGGCTTATCGAATGTTGCAAACCTCACCAGAGCAAGCCTTTTTCCGCTATCAGGATATTGTCCATGAATACCCACTTTGCAGTGAAGCTAACCTTGGCTACCTGCAATGTATGCTGGATCTCAATACGGGTAGTGAAGAGGATATAAGAAGCAATATGAAAGCTATTAGCTCCATGCCTCTCCCCGGAGATTTGGAAACCTGGCGCAAGCAAATCTTAGAGGGGATGACCAGCAAACGGGCCTCGCCTCACCTACATAAAGTGGCACTCACCTACAAAAAACAAACCCAACGTTTTCTTGAGGTAGAAAACGCTGGATAGGCATTTGGACGTATTCAATAAGAGGCTGTTATTTTAGGCTATCGCGCCCGTGTGGTGATAATAAATCCAGTTTAGGCCCTTTTGGGACAATGCCTGTAGGGTTAATCATATTGTGACTAAAGTAATAATGGCGCTTGATATGGTATAAATCGACCGTGTCAGCGATTGCCGGGTACTGGTAAAGCTCTTTGAGGTACCCCTGAATATTCGGATAGTCTGCAACCCGTTTAAGGTTGCACTTGAAATGCCCGACATACGCCGCATCAAAGCGCACCAAGGTGGTGAACAATCGCCAATCCGCTTCAGTCAGTGTGTTTCCTACCAAATATCGGCTTGTCGCCAAATGGCTCTCAAGCTTATCTAGTGAGCTAAACAGGTTGTCAAAAGCTTCTTCATACGCCTCTTGGGTGGTAGCAAAGCCGCAGCGGTATACCCCATTGTTGATATTGGGATAAATAAAATTATTCCACTGTTCTATTTCTTGGCGCAGCGCCGTAGGATAAAAGTCCTGTTGATCGCCCGTGATGTCATTGAACGCCTCATTGAACATGCGGATAATTTCAGACGACTCATTGCTGACAATGGTTTCTGTTTTCTTATCCCAAAGCACAGGAACCGTTACCCTACCGGTATAATCACTCTTGGCCTTGGTATAAACCTGGTGCAGGTATTCAAAACCATACAGAGGCTCCGGTTGTGAAAACGTCCAGCCTTTGGTCTGCATATCCGGACTAACGACAGTAACGCCAATATGGGGCGCCAACCCTTTCAGGGCACGGAAAATCAAGGTGCGATGCGCCCACGGACAAGCTAGCGAAACAAAGAGGTGGTAACGGCCAGATTCAGCCTCGAAACCGGTTTCACCATTTGGTCCTGCGCTGCCGTCGGCAGTCAACCAGTGACGAAAACCCGCATCCTCACGGATAAATTCGCCTTTGCTGCTTTCAGTGTCATACCAAACGTCATGCCAAACACCTTTTACTAACTTGCCCATCAGCCGCTCCTCGCTTTAATCGCCTATGTATTTTTCAACTATGCATGTCTGCCAGCTATGCATCGATTATAAGAAGCTACTTGCAAGATGTCCGGGGGCTGGAACTGAACAAGATCATCAACTTCCTTGAACAACTTCAGCCATTGGCCCGCTCCACTACTTGCGTAGGAATTTGTTATAGACGAACAACACGATCAACGCCCCGAATGTCGCCGTCACCAAGCTGCCAAAATTCACACCGGTCGCCGCACCAAGGCCAATAAATGAACCGACCCAACCTCCAACAAAAGCCCCTACGATACCCAAGCCCATAGTTGCCACCCAGCCACCACCATCATCCCCAGGCATCAACCATTTAGCCAATGCTCCGGCAATTAACCCTAAGATGATCCATGAAAAAATGCCCATCAGTTACCCTCTCATTATGTTGTTAGCCGTTGATGTAGCTACAGCTTAGTAGAGGTTTTTCACCTTTAACAGATCAAGCTTATCCCCACTCTCTTATTGCCAAATCCCAACCCCATAGATCTTTATTGAGGCAGTTCAATGGCTTTAGTAATGTGTGTTAGTATCGATAGCATTGCTCGGGACCAAATAGTCCTATGACCAAACCGGATTGGATAAAATAATGAAAGTCATTTCCTTCAATATCAACGGCCTTCGTGCTCGTCTTCACCAACTTCAGGCCCTTATCGACAAGCACCAGCCGGATGTGATCGGCTTACAGGAAATCAAGGTCCATGACGAAGCCTTCCCGATTGAAGACGTCGAAGCCATGGGTTACAAGGTCTACCACCACGGCCAGAAAGCCCACTATGGCGTGGCAATGCTGTGCAAGCAAGAGCCAATAGAAGTTCGCAAAGGCTTTCCGACCGATGACGAAGAAGCCCAGCGCCGCATGATCATGGCAACCTTCGAGCAGGAAGATGGCCGCAAAGTAACAGTATTGAACGGCTACTTCCCGCAGGGTGATAACATCAACCACGAGACCAAGTTCCCGGCCAAAGAGAAGTTCTATGCGGATCTGATGACCTACCTTAACGATCACCACAACAACGACGAAGAAGTGATTGTGATGGGTGACATCAACATCAGCTCGATTGATCTGGATATCGGTATCGGGCCGGCCAATGCCAAGCGTTGGCTGAAAACCGGCAAGTGTTCGTTCCAGCCTATTGAGCGCGAATGGCTTAAAACCTTGCTGGACTGGGGTTTTGTTGACACCTTCCGCCAACTTCACCCTGAGGTTGACGATCAGTTCTCGTGGTTTGACTATCGCTCGAAAGGCTTCGTGGATAACCGTGGCCTGCGCATTGATGTTGTGTTGGCAACGCCTTCGCTGGCTGAGCGCTGCATTGAAGCGGGCATCGACTACGAATTGCGTGGAATCGAAAAGCCGTCTGATCATGCCCCTATCTGGTCGACGTTCAAGTAACAAATGATATCAGTGAGCGGGGAGCAACTCCCCCCTCACTGGCAATTTCAGTGCACAAGTTGACTCACAAGGAAAGAAGATGAAACTGTTTGTATTTGATCACTGCCCTTTCTGTATCAAGACCATGATGGTAGCGGGTTTGAAAAAGGCCGATATTGAACTGGTCTACCTACAAAACCATGATGTGGATGCACGTATCGACAAAGTCGGTGCGAATCTCGTGCCTATCTTGCAAAAAGAAGATGGCAGCTACATGGCTGAAAGTTTGGATATCGTCGCTTATATCGACGCCCTAGATGGCAATCCAGTATTAGCGACCGGTAGTAGTGACGACAACATCAGCGCTTGGTCTACTGTCGCCCGTCCATTCAGCAGTCGCTTGCTATACCCGCGCTGGATGAAGGTCGAATTGCCTGAGTTCCAATGCGAAGAGGCCAAAGCGTGGTTTACCAAGAACAAAACGGCGATGATCGAGCAGGACTTTGAAGATGCCTTCGGCAAATCTAAACAGTACCAGGTCGAACTCAATGCTTCTTTCGAGCTGCTATCCTGGCTTCAATTGCCGTCTGAGCGTAACAATGTCCTGAGCTATGACGACGTCAACCTATTCCCATCACTGCGCAACCTCACCGTCGTGAAAGGCGTCCAGTTCCCTGACCGTATCCGCCAGTACATCGACGAAGTGGCAGCACTGACGTCGACATCGCTGTATGACGATATCGCGGTGTAAAAGCACTGATACCTGAAATAAACAAACCCAGCGAATTGGCTGGGTTTGTTATTATTTGAATCAAGCATCGCAGCGCAACGTTACGACAATGGCCGCATATGCCTCATCCAGCGCCCCTCAAGCTTGCGGAACCCCCACAAGATAATAAACGTCAGTATCATATAGAACATACCGGCGAACAGGTAAGATTCAAATGGTGCGTAGTAGCGGGAGTTAACGATTTTTGCCGCCCCGGTGAGATCGACAATCGTCACGATACCGGCCACTGCCGAGCCATGGAGCATGAAGATAACTTCGTTACTGTAGGCAGGCAAAGCACGACGCAATGAGCTTGGCAAAATGATCCGACGGAACGCCTGAGCGGGGCTCATGCCATAAGCTTTTGCCGCTTCAATTTCGCCTTTCGGCATACTGTTTATCGAACCACGAACAATCTCTGCGGTATAGGCTGCGGTATTGAGAACAAAGGCGACTAACGCACAGAACCACGCCTCCTGCCACATTGTGCCTTGCACAACAATCAATTGACTCAGGCCGTAGTAAATCAAATACAGCTGGATCAGTAGCGGAGTGCCACGAAAAAAATAGATGAATGCCCAGGCCGGAAGATAAATCAATGGCATCTTGCTGTTACGAGCAATACCTATCGGAATCGCAATCACCAAGCCAACCACCAAGGCAACGGCCACCAGCCATACGGTGGTATACAACCCCTGCCAATAAATTGGCCACGAGTCAGTCAGAATACTAAAGTCCATACCTACCTCGTGTGAATACTGAATCGACGCTCAGCCCACTTTAGGCCAGTGGTCGAGAGCGACGTAAAGAGAAGGAAAATAACCGCTACCGCCATATAGAAGGTAAATGGCATTTGAGTCGTCCCTGCCGCCAGAGAACCTTTACGTACCATGTCATCAAGCCCGATCACTGACACCAAAGCTGTAGTTTTCAGCAATACCAGCCAATTGTTACCAAACCCCGGCAAGGCATGGCGAACCATCTGCGGCAACAAGATACGGCGAAAAGAAAGGAAACCACTCATACCATAGGCTTTGCCTGCTTCCAGCTCCCCTTTATCGACAGCCATAATCGCGCCACGGAAAGTCTCTGCCATGTAGGCACCGAAGATAAAGCCAATCGTTAAGATCCCGGCAATAAACGGGCTTATCTCAATATAATCGGGTAGATAGGCGGTCCACTCATGGTTTGGATCCGAAGACGTAAAATAACCATTGATAAACTCATTGATCCGGTAAAGGCTATCGTTGAGCAGCATCTGGCCGCCAAAGAAGATCAGCATCATCAATACCAGATCAGGAATGCCACGGATCACTGTGGTATAGAATGTGGCAATGGCGCGCGCCCAGCGGTAAGGGGATAGCTTAGCAAGTGCTCCCAGCATACCCAGTACCATCGCCAGCACCAATGATAGCAAAGCAACTTGCAGGGTAAGCCATGCCCCTTCCACCAGCGACCATTCATAACCTTTCAAATCAATCAAAAGGAAGCTCCTTCTTACTGCTTAGGAGAGTGCTCCTGAAAGGCTTCCTTTCAGGAGCACAGCAAGGTTCTACTGATTAGTCACCGTAAACATCGTAAGCAAAGTACTTCGATGCGATCTGCTGGTAAACCCCTTTTTCACGCAATGATTTGATGGCTTCATCAAGCTGCTTGGTCAGATCTTTATCTTGCTTGCGAACGGCAATACCAAAGCCGTCTCCGAACCATTGTGGATCAGTCAGAGATGGACCGATAAACTCATAACCGTCACCACCCGGCTTGTTCAACAAACCTTCTTCAAGTGCAGAGGCATCACCTAGCACAGTGGCAATACGACCGGCTTTCAGGTCTAGGTAAGCGTCATCAAATGAGCCGTAGCGAACAACTTCTACTGAACCATCAAAGTTATCGGTGAGGTATTTGTCATGTGTCGTCGCTCGCTGGACACCCACTTTGACCCCATTAAGCCCTTCTTTGGTGAAATCAATGTCAGTACCTTTTTTGGCAACAAACTTGTTCGGAATAAGGGCGTATTTGCCTGTAAAGTCGACACGCTTCTTACGCTCTTCGGTGATAGACATCGCCGCGATAATCGCATCGTACTTACGTGCTAGCAGTGATGGAATAATGCCATCCCAGTCTTGTGCAACGATCTTACATTCTGCTTCTAGCTCTTTACACAGCGCATTAGCCATGTCCACATCGAAGCCTCGTAACTCGCCATTTGGCTCGGTCCAGCTAAACGGAGGGTAAGCGCCTTCAATACCGAAACGCACCGTTTTCCACTCTTTTGCCTGTACCGCTGTGGTACCCAAAGCTGCCACAACGGCTGCTGCCAAAATCCATTTTTTCATTTTTTACTCCTGCTGTACTTTTTAGTCTGTTGTGTTGCTCTTCACTTGTGACCCATAGCCTTGCAGGTAACCTATCCCCAAACAGGCACCCATGGATCACACGTTGCTATATGAGTTACTTGTTACACGGTGCTTAGTAGATCGATGAAATAAACTGCTGCAGACGTTCAGACTCAGGGCTTGAAAACAGCTTGGCTGGATCGCCCTGCTCTTCCACTTTCCCCTGATGCAGAAACATCACCTGATTAGACACATCGCGGGCAAAAGCCATCTCGTGGGTCACCACCAACATAGTCCGGCCTTCTTGTGCCAAGTCTTGCATTACCCCCAGCACTTCACCCACCAATTCAGGGTCAAGGGCCGATGTCGGCTCATCAAACAGCATGACTTCTGGATCTACCGCCAGCGCCCGGGCAATCGCTGCTCGTTGCTGCTGCCCACCAGATAAATGGCCAGGGTAATAATTACGACGCTCATACAGGCCGACCTTTTTCAGCAATGCCTCACCACGCTCAATCGCCTCAGCCTTGGGCACCCCCAGTACATGTACAGGAGCCTCGATAACATTGCCCAGCACTGTCATATGTGACCATAGGTTAAAGCCCTGAAAAACCATCGCGAGACGGGAACGAATGCGTTGCACTTGTTTTTCATCAACAGGAAGAAATTCTCCCTGTCGATTATTTTTCATTTTAATCAGTTCACCGTTGACCCAGATCTCGCCTTGAGTCGGTGTTTCCAGTAGGTTAATACAACGCAGAAAAGTACTCTTACCCGAACCGGAAGAGCCAATAATTGAAATTACATCACCACGGTGGGCCGTTAACGATATACCTTTTAGGACTTCGTTTTGACCAAAAGACTTATGCAAATCCCTGACATCAAGCGCCACTTCACCTGCCATGTGCGCCAACTCCTGTTACTCCGTGAATTACCATATCCCTTAACTGCATCTTTTGATGAGTGGGATCTCGCTGCCTAAAAAGGGCAAGATATTGCCTGTTTTACCAACACTTTCACCGACGGTATCACTAGAAATAAAATTTGGCAACATTTCGTTAACCAGCACAAAGAAAGAATAACCAGTCATATTTTAAGAATAAAACAGCGACTAGCGTGTATTTCACCTACATTGAACTATTTACCAGCATGCGGTAATTTAAGTGGAGAAATAGATATCTGGGATAAATATGTTTGATAAATCAATAATTACAGCAAATTCAATGCGTTCAACGTGCTACTCAATTAGCCTGTTACTGCTTGTTTTTAGCACATTTTATCCGTTTAACTATTCACATGCCTCCCAGCCACAATCTGTAACAATTCTGACCGTGGTACCGGAGTATAAAGATACGGTAACTGCCAACTTTAATCCCTTCTCCAAAGCCAGCATGCCTACAACGCATGAGTTCATGTTTGAGCCTTTAGTCATCTTCAATACACTACAAAACAACAAGCCAGAGTACCGTCTGGCGACGGGCTACCAGCTCGACAAAGATTTAATGGGGATCAGTTTTTCGCTTCGTGAAGGGGTTACTTGGTCGGATGGGAAACCATTCAGTGCCGATGATGTTATTTTCTCGTTTTCCATTGCGCTTAAATATCCAGAACTTGACTCACACGGCATTGGACAGTGGGTCGAATCGATCGAAAAACGCAACAAACATGAGGTGCATTTCAGGCTGAAGAAGCCTAATGCCTTGGTTGCCTATACCCTTGTCCTGCTTCCCATCGTGCCAAAGCACCAATGGCAGTTGGTGGACAACTTTGCCCAATTCACCAATTCAAACCCCATCGGCACCGGCCCTTTTACCGACATACAAGCGTTGGATGAAAACGGCTACTTGCAGTGTGCCAATCCCGAGTATTGGCAAGCCGACAGTCTGCACATCGACTGTTTACGCTACCCGAAAGTTACCACCAATGATGATTTCATTTCGCGAATTTCTAAAGGGGAGTTCGATTGGACTGGTAGCTTTATTCCCGATATTGAGCGTCACTACGCTTCCTATTCACCCGACTTTAAATACTGGCTCCCACCCGCTAGCAACGTCAGCTTGATGTTTAATTTCAAGGCTGCTGATCCTGATGTGCGTGATCTGTTCAACCATGTTGAATTTCGCCGTGCAATCTCAATGACCTTGCAGCGCCAGTTATTGATCGATATTGCCGCCTTCGGACAAGGTAAGCCGTCCCGCAATGCTTCAGGAATGAGTGAACGCTTCCGCTCCTGGGCTGATCCAATCATCACCGAAAAATACCGACCATACGTCTCCTATAACCCAATGCTGGCAAAAGATCTGTTCGATCGCATTAACCTAACCGATAGCAATGGCGACGGGTGGCGTGATCTCCCAAACGGAAAACCGTTAGCACTGACTGTCATTACGCCCAAAGGTTGGTCTGATTTCAATACGACAGCCCAATTGGTCAGCGAAATGTTACGCCAAGTCGGGATCAAGGTAACAACGGTTCAAACTGACTTCCAGCAGTTCAACGATCGTCTTGCCCATGCCGACTTTCAGTTAGCAATTACTAACTACCCACAAGGGCCGACCCCTTTCAAGTACTTTGATATGGCGTTCAACAGTAACTACCAGGCCCCTCACTATCCTCGCTATGCGATGCACTATTACCAAAACCCACGGGTCGATAAGCTATTGGCAGAGTTTCCGATCGCGACAACCAACCAGCAACGCCACCAAATCATCCGTGAACTCAACCAGATCATTGCCAGCCAGCAAGTCACTGTGCCGCTTTACAACACCGTTGAGTTCTACCAGTACAATACCCATCGTTTCGAAGGCTGGTTTACTGAGGATAACCCGGTTGCCAGCCCGCTGATCTGGCCACAAGCTCCCGAACGTCTGTTGCATGTACTCTCCTTGAGGCCTAAAACACAGGTGTCCGAGCCTGATTAATACAAGTTTGATTAAAAAGCCGCAATAAAAAAGCGAGCCAGAAGGCTCGCTTTTCTTCGGTGGGATGAACCCCTTACGCCAGTGCTGCACCTGCGAACAACAGCACAACGGTTACAACCAACACCATCACCACAAACGGCATCACCCACTTCAAGAAGCGCTCGTAAGGAATTTTCGCTAATGCCAAACCGGCAACCAAGTGACCAGCCGTTGGAGCAAAGATGTTAATCCAACCACTCGCAGACTGGTAAGCAGTGATAATCAAATCACGGCCGATACCCGAGAAGTCCGCCAGCGGAGCCATCAGCGGCATAGATACTGTTGCCAAGCCAGAGGTCGATGGAATGAAGAAACTCAGCACGATATGGACAAAGTAAGTCACGACCACGAACACACCTGAAGACAGGCCGGTCACCACACCTTCAGCCCAATTAAGGATAGTATCGATGATCACACCGTTATCCATCACCACATAGATACCACGGGCAACCGCAACCACCAGTGCAACACCGATCAGATCTTTGGCCCCTTCGATGAAGGTCCTAATGAAATCCCCTTCAGGCATGCGGTTGATGATCGCAATCAAGATAGCTGACGCCAAAAATAGGGTCGACAGCTCATCGAACCACCACCACAGCGTTGGGATCGCGGTAATACCCATGTCTTCCCATGGAATAACACCGTAAATCATCACCAAGAAGGCACCAAAGAAGATCCCCATGGTCCACTTCTGCTTGGTAGTGAATTCACCGGTATCTTCACTGACATGGGAAAATTCGTCGTTAAACTCAATATCCGCCAGCACGGAATTCGATTTGTCCGCTTTTACCTTCGAGGCGTAGCGCATTACGTACCAGGATGCCAACACAATCAATATCGTGAGTTGAACAACACGAAGTACGATGCCGTCACCGATTGGTAAGCCGGCAAACCCTGAGGCAATACCGGTCGCAAATGGGTTCACCGTTGAAGCCAAAACCCCAACTCCAGAACCCAAAAGGATAATCCCTGCAGCAACCATACGGTCGTAACCCGCTACCGCCATAACTGGCAGGATCACCGCCCAAAAGGCCACGGTTTCTTCGGCCATCCCGTAGGTAGAACCACCTAGTGCAAACAAGGTAATCAATACCGGGATCATCATCTGCTCACGGCCACGGAACTTACGGACAATCGCAGCCACACCGGAGTCCATCGCACCGGTGCGCATGGTCACGGCAAGGAAACCACCAATCACCAACACAAACAGGGCAACATCAACCGCCTTGTGGAAGCCCTTTATCGGGGCCATCAGGATATCAATGAACCCCTGTGGCGAAGATTCCAGTTCTTGATAGGTACCAGGAATAGGAAGTAACCGCTCACCACCGTCGTAATCCAGCACTTCAGCCGCCGGGATCACCACATCGGTTCCATTAACTATGTAGTCATACTTACCCGCTGGCATGATCCATGTCAGCAAGGCAACAAGGGCAATAATGGAAAAAAGAATGGTATAAACAGTCGGCATTTTGAAAGAACGTTTCATTTTGCCAGCCTCTGTAGTCGTGGTCATAGCTCTACTCCCTGCAGCTGATAAATCGCGTTGGCATACACATTCATTGCTTTGAGCATGTCATCAATAATCAAATATTCATTCGGCATGTGCTCTACTTTGTCACGGCCAGGGAAAATTGCCCCATAGGCCACGCAATTCGGTATCGCACGGGCATACGTTGCCCCACCGGATGTCATCGGCTCGCTGTCCATATCTCCGCTGATTTCTTGATAGGCCTTCATCAGAGTTTGGATCACCGGGCTTTCTGCAGGCATATACAAGGAAGGTAGCACATCAAATTCCTCATAGCGCAAACCGTACTGTTCGGCCACCGCCTGAATATCATTATCGAAGTCATTTTTTTCGAATGAAACCGGCACTCGGATATCAATCCCGAGCTTGCTTGTCTGCTCGCTGAGTTCAAGTTGGGCAACGTTGAAGGTCAAGCGGCCGCTGACATCTTCGATCGGACCGAAAATTTCTTTGGCATTAGCATCTTCACCCACCTGCTCGGCAACAAATTTAATCGCCGGGTGAGTCACCCCTATACTGCTTAATGCTAAACACAGACGGGCAATCGCGTTGACCCCTTTGGTATCGCTAGCCGCAGAGTGTGCGGCCTTGCCAAATACCGTTACCTCGGCATCTTCTGCGGTAAAGTCATAACCGAATTCATCAAGCTTGGCGGCCAGTTCTTCCCATAGCGGACCTTCATATTTGGCCAGCTCAGGCACCGCATTCAGGGCACCACCGCAATCAAGCGAAAGGAGAGCATCCCCAGGGCCGTGGAGCCATGATTGGATCAGCATTTTTTCAGCATGAATTAGCGGGAAAGCGGAGTCTGGCGTGAAGCCACAACTTGGTACTTCTTCTTTTGCCAAGTAGCGGTCAATACAACGCCACAAGGTTTCTTCATCGGTACCGAAAATGAAGCGGACGCGTTTATTCAACACCACACCGCTATCAAGCAGGGCCTTCACCGCATAAATAGCGGCCAGCGTTGGCCCTTTGTCGTCTTGGGTTCCTCGTCCATATAGACGACCATCTCGGATTTCCGGACTAAACGGATCAGAATGCCAAGCCGATATATCCCCCGTTGGTACCACATCCAAATGGCCCAACACCCCTATCATTTGCTCGCCATCACCGATTTCGGCATAACCGTAATATCCTTTGTGATCCTTATAGATGGCAAACCCAAGGTCATGGCATAACTTCAGTGTTTCATCCAAGCAGTCGTCAATCGGCTTGCCAAACGGCTTACCACTATCATCCTCCCGGTACACACTGGGTATCGCCACTAATCGCGTCACTGCGGCAATATAGTCATCACGCAGTGCGTCGATATTTGATGCTATTGTTGCTTTCATCGTATCCCTCTTTGATTTCATCTACTTTTGTCTGCATAGACGAACGCACACCGACATAAGTAGTGAATATCTATTTTAAATCAGAATTATTAGTTAGTTGGATCTCGTCTGACCAATTCATTCTGCTATAAGCAATAGGGAATAACTGTGACTACTTTCACTGGTCGCCCGCACAAGATGGGACTGCGGTCAAAATATCGACAAAATGTTTCTATCGCCCAGTGACTTCAATCAGCACTATTTGCCATTTCATCAATATGTTCGTTTAGGGCAAGTAATCGAATTGAATAGCGTGCCTAATCCGGCCACATTTAGGCAACTTGTTCATAATTAGTTATACTTCGCGCCATTCAACCTCCTGTCTTGTGACGAGATCGATAATGACAACATTTATAACCGGTAAAGATGCCACGCTAGAAGAAACCATTGAGCGTTTCCAAACTCAACTACAAGCTCTTGGCTTCAATATTGACAGCATTGAAAGTGCCTCGTGGCACAATCCGATTCCCAATATCTGGTCTGTACAGATCCGCGATATAGATGCACCGATGAATGTCAGCCACGGTAAGGGGACAAGCCAAAAGGCCGCTCTGGCGTCAGCTCTGGGCGACTATCTCGCGCGTTTGGCAACCAACGACTTCTACCACGATTACTATCTGGGCGAAGCGATTGCCAATGGCGAATTCGTCCATTTCCCAAACGAGAAGTGGTTCCCTATCGATCTTGAAGAAAACTTGCCTCCGGAAGCGATCTTGGATGAGCGCTTGACCCAGTTTTACGATCCCACCCTTGAGCTATTGGGCACCGATCTGGTGGATCTACAATCAAGCAATATGGAGCGCGGGATCTGCGCCCTGCCGTTCGTACGCCAAAGCGACAAAGAAACGATTTACATGCCGGTCAACATCATCGGAAACTTGTATGCGTCAAATGGTATTTCCTCGGGTAATACCCCATTCGAAGCCCGCACTCAGTCCCTTTGCGAGATCATCGAACGTAAGATCAAAAGCCGCATTTTTGATAAGCAGATCAGCCTGCCGGAAATCCCTGAACTTGTGCTCGGCCGTTTTGCCAAAATCCAGCAATCAATAGACGCACTCAAGGTGAAAGGGTTTCAAGTCAACAGTTACGATGCCTCCCTTGGCGGTAAGTACCCAGTGGTCTGTGTCGTTCTCTCCAACCAAGACAATAGCGCGAATTTTGCTTCCTTCGGTGCTCACCCTTGTTTCGAGGTAGCTGTCGAGCGCGCTATCACTGAGATTTTACAAGGCCGAAGCCTTGATGAGCTTCATGCACTCCTTGTAGATTCTGCCGAAGTCTCAGCAGCCAATACTGGCTACGCACCGGAAAACCAGTTAGCGGAATCAGCAGGCTTAGTTTCACCGCTTTTGTTCCAGCCTGAATCTGGCTCTGATTTCACCGACTGGAGCATCAAGGGGACATCTGAAGAACACTTCAATCATTTAATGGGCCTATTGCATGCTGAAGGGGTTGATGCCTACATCGCCGATTACGACCACCTCGGCGTTGATTGCTGCCGTATCATCGTACCGGGCTGGTCTGAAAATTCTTCGGTAGAAGATCTGATTGAAGCCAACAACAATGTCGCCTTGGAGTTACGCGAGGTGCTATTGGCATTACCGAATATCGAATGGGATGCTGAGCAATATGCCGAAATGTTCCAGATTGTTGAAGAAGAGTTCGACGACAATAAACGCCTACCGGCATTGCTTGGTATGGCGACCGATACCGGCAATGCATGGCAAACCCTGCGAGTCGGTGAGCTTAAGTGTTTAATCGCACTGGCTGGCGGTGATCTTGAGTTGGCCCTGGAATACGCAGAATGGAGTGGTGACTTCAACGCGTCGACTTACAGCGTTGATCGTGCCAACTACTTCCGCTGCCTTGTCGACAGCCTAAGATTGGCTCTGGACGAAGAACGAGATCCTGCCACGTTAAAAGCCGATTTCGAACGTACGTTCGGCGCAGAGACTGTTGCTGCAACTTGGGGCTCGATTGAAGGCAGCGTGCGCTTCCATGGGTTGAAGGCTGGCGATTTGACCATGAATCAGTTCCCAGCGCACCAAAAACTGCTGCAGTCTTACCATAAGCTGCAAGCGGCAAAAACTAAGAACTAAGCTAGAATTGCAATATTGCGCCCGGACTGATGCTCTATCTGTCTGGGCTCATTTTGTACTTTGGTTACATATCCGCGCTTTCATTTCATTCAAAAAAAGTTGAATGCATTTCACAAAATGCTTTTACCTAACTGCTACTTTTTAGGTAACACCTTTGTGGCACGTTAAAAGCACACATCAAACAAATAACCACAATAAAAACAATGAAATAAAAGCCAAGCAGCGGTCAGTATTGCATTTCACATATTTACTTTTGTTATAAAGTTTCTTTCATATTTCGCAACAATCACACTTTACACTCAATTTTTTTTGGTGATTTACTTACAAAATTTTAGCGAGAGTGATCGAGATCAATTCCATTTATATGGACAAGCGGTACACTGCAGCCAAATTTGGTGAAATTAAATTACACTTAACAACTGCTTGGCTTAAATTTATACAATAAGCAGATATGTTGGGCTAATTTCAACCAACAATATAAATAATAATTATTTTTTAATGTAGAACGAGGCACTTATGTCATCACAAGAAAGAAGTTATCAGGAGCAACACCGCCCTGCATCTGACTTCGCTAGTCGTTCCGACTATCTTGATCATGAGCTGAAAATCATGAAACCACGCCGCTGGAAGCTAAACCTTCCTGGCCGTGACTTCCGTTTTGAGCTTGAAGATCTGGTTCCTGCGCTAGCGGGTACGATTGCAATTATCGCGATGTACTCATCGGTTGCTATGTCTTGGGCTGATGGCCTGACGGCAGCCTGGGATCACGTGGAACTTGGCAAATCATTTGCCATCGAAGTTGCCCGTGTTGAAATGCTAATCCCTGCCCTTCTTTTCTGTATCCTTGCCTCGGGATTTTTTAACCCACGTGCCAACTTGGCGGGTAACCACGGCCCAATGATCCCGTTGATCGGTACCATTGCCCTTGCGGGTGCCCACCCACTTGCGCTGGCTATCCTTATCGGTGTCTTCGGCCTGTTGCTGAGCTACTTTAAAGGTGGCTCGAAGCTGGTCAACCTCACCAGTGAGGGGGTTGCCGGTGGCTTGCTCATCTTCCTCGGTTTTACCGGTGCGATGAGCCAAATCAGCGATATCCAGTCTTGGGCTGTCGGCCTTCAGAGTGCGGATGTTGCACAAGGTAGCTTGGGCTACATCGGCTTGGTCGTACTGGCTGTAAACATTATTCTTTACGCCTACCTAGCCAAAGTAAACAAGCGTTGGCTGGCGATTCCAGCTTGTGCGATAACCGGTTTACTGGTTTCCCTTGCACTTGGTGCGGGCTTTGACCTAGTATTCGAAACCGAAACAGGCTTGCCTAACCTGAACCCAGTTTACTGGTGGGGTAGCACAGAACAAGGTTGGATGCTTGGTCTTCCAGGTATTGAGCAGTTCATTGCTTCTCTTCCATTTGCGATTCTTGCTGTAGCTATGTGGTCACCAGACTTCTTGGGTCACCGTATCTTCCAAGAACTGAACTACCCGAAAGGCACTGATCGCGTTCTGATGGACGTTGATGACACCATGACAACTTGTTCACTACGCCAAATGGTAGGTACAGCGGTTGGTGGTTGTAACATCACTTCATCTTGGGGTACATATATTATCCCGGCTGGTATCGCAAAGCGTCCAATTCCAGCAGGTGCGATTCTACTGGGTGTGATGTGTATCATCGTCGCGATCCTTGGTTTCCCAATGGATGTTGCAGTATGGCCACCAGTAATGCGTATCGCACTACTTGTAGGTGTATTCCTGCCGCTTCTTGAAGCCGGTGTTCAAATGGTAAAAGACACCAAGGACTCACAGGCTGCTGGTATCTGTGTGTTCGCAGCAATCGTTGCTAACCCTGTTCTAGCATGGGCACTAACCATGCTGCTAGACAACAATGGTCTTATCGGTAACAAAGAACGTGCAGCTAAGCTGTCAATTGTCGATAAAATCATCATTCCAGCAGGCGCGCTAATCATTTGTTTGGTTGCGATGCTGGCAGTAGGTATGCTTGAAGGCCAATACGGTATTCCAGCGCTACTGTAACAAACGTATACAGGGCAGTGCATGCACTGCCCTACTCCATTAGTGTCGATAGCACTAATACGAATAATCAAACTGTCACGATCCTGACACGCTTTTTGGTTATCCGTATTATTGTTTATATAAAGTGTGCTGTTCACCATTTGGTGAGGCTGGCTCAACAGTCACCGCAGTACGTGTTTTTTCTACTAAAAAGGTAGGTATGTCATGGCAGAGCAATTTGCTAAAGCTTGGGAAGGGTTCGCTGCAGGCGAATGGCAGAACGACGTTAACGTTCGCGACTTTATCCAGAAAAACTACACTCCATATGAGGGTGATGAGTCTTTCCTAGTTACTGAAGGTACTGAAGCAACTAACAAGCTTTGGGATCAGGTAATGGAAGGTATCAAGCAGGAAAACAGCACTCACGCTCCTGTTGATTTTGATACTTCTCTTGTCTCTACCATCACTGCTCACGACGCAGGTTACATCAACAAAGATCTAGAGACTATCGTTGGTCTTCAGACTGAAGCGCCTCTTAAGCGTGCAATCATGCCTAACGGCGGCGTGCGCATGATCGAAGGTTCTTGTAAAGCGTACGGCCGTACTCTTGACCCACAAGTATCTAAGATCTTCTCTGAGTACCGTAAAACGCACAACCAAGGCGTTTTCGACGTTTACTCTCCAGACATCCTTAAGTGTCGTAAGTCTGGTGTTCTAACTGGTCTTCCTGATGCATACGGCCGTGGTCGTATCATCGGTGACTACCGTCGTGTTGCTCTTTACGGAATCGACTTCCTAATCAAGGAAAAAGTTGCTCAATTCCATTCTCTACAAGAGAAGCTAGAGAAGGGCGATGACCTACAGATGACTATGCAGCTTCGTGAAGAGATTCAAGAGCAGCACCGTGCACTAGGTCAAATGAAAGAAATGGCAGCTAAATACGGCTGTGACATCTCTGAGCCTGCAACGAACGCACAAGAAGCTGTCCAGTGGCTATACTTCGGCTACCTAGCAGCAGTTAAATCTCAGAACGGCGCGGCAATGTCTCTAGGCCGTACGTCTACTTTCCTAGATATCTACATCGAACGTGATATCGCGGCAGGTAAGATCACTGAGGTTCAAGCTCAGGAAATGATCGACCACTTCGTAATGAAACTACGTATGGTTCGCTTCCTACGTACTCCTGAGTACGATGAGCTATTCTCTGGTGACCCAATCTGGGCAACAGAATCAATGGGCGGTATGGGTGTTGATGGTCGTACGCTAGTATCGCGTACTAACTTCCGTTTCCTAAACACGCTATACACTATGGGTCCTTCTCCAGAGCCGAACATCACTGTTCTATGGTCTGAGCAGCTACCTGACGGCTTCAAGCGTTTCTGTGCGAAGGTATCTATCGATACTTCTTCTATCCAGTACGAAAATGATGACCTAATGCGTCCTGATTTCGACAACGATGACTATGCTATCGCTTGTTGTGTATCACCAATGGTTATCGGTAAGCACATGCAGTTCTTCGGCGCACGTGCAAACCTTGCTAAAACACTACTTTACGTAATCAACGGTGGTGTGGATGAGAAACTGAAAATCCAAGTAGGTCCTAAGGCAGAGCCAATGCTTGACGAAGTTCTAGACTTCGACAAAGTATACGCAGGTCTTGACAGCCTAATGGATTGGCTAGCAACTCAGTACGTGACCGCACTGAACGCTATTCACTACTCACACGACAAGTACAGCTACGAAGCAGCGCTTATGGCTCTACACGATCGTGACGTTAAGCGTACAATGGCTTGTGGTATCGCTGGTCTATCTGTTGCTGCTGACTCACTAGCTGCTATCAAGTTCGCTAAAGTTAAGCCTGTACGTGACGAAGACGGTATCGCAATCGACTTCGCTATCGAAGGCGACTATCCTAAGTTCGGTAACAACGACTCTCGCGTTGATGACATCGCTTGTGAACTTGTTTCTAGCTTCATGAACAAGATCCGTAAGCTTAAGACTTACCGTGATGCGGTTCCTACTCAGTCTATCCTGACTATCACTTCAAACGTGGTATACGGTAAGAAGACTGGTAACACGCCTGACGGTCGTCAAGCAGGTGCTCCATTCGCACCAGGTGCAAACCCAATGCACGGTCGTGATGAGAAAGGTGCTGTAGCGTCTCTAACTTCAGTAGGTAAACTACCATTTGCTGATGCGAAAGACGGTATCTCTTACACCTTCTCTATCGTACCTAACGCACTAGGTAAAGAGCAGGATACTCAGCGTTCTAACCTTGCAGGCCTTATGGATGGTTACTTCCACCACGAGTCTGGCATTGAAGGTGGTCAGCACCTGAACGTTAACGTTCTTAACCGCGAAACTCTAGAAGACGCGGTTAAGCACCCAGAGAACTACCCACAGCTAACTATCCGTGTATCGGGTTACGCTGTACGCTTTAACTCTCTAACTGCTGAACAGCAGAAAGACGTTATCGCTCGTACTTTCACTGAGTCTCTATAATTTAGAGCCTTAGGCCATTGCTGTCATAAGCAATGAAAAGAAAAGCCGATCTGCAAAGATCGGCTTTTTTATTGCCTCTATATAATCCCAATCAATCAGAGTGATGTTATCACTCCCCTCCTTCGCCTGGATCTTTTTACCTTCCTCTCCCATATATCCATGTTTGATGACTACAGCCTTACTATCGATGACTTCGGAACGGGGTATTCTTCATTGAAGCAACTCGATCAACTGCCTTTCGAGTCACTCAAGCTGGATATGGGGTTTGTTCAGGCACTACCCGCTAGCAAGAGCGCCAGAGCTATCATTGAAGCCAGCCTACTCCTAGCCAGCAGATTATCATTGGCTACCATCGCCGAAGGCATCGAGCAACACGACCAATGGCAAACCCTGTATCAAATGGGATGCAACTATGCACAGGGCTATTTCATTGGCCGACCTATGGCTGCAGCCCAATTACATCATTGGCATCACAGCTGGAAAGACAAACAACCGACGGCGGCTGTGTAACACAACTGGTAGTATCCTTACTTTTTAGGTGCTTTTTCGCTATTTTGAATGCCTATTTTGTAATAAAATAACAGGTAAAACACGCCCCCAAGCGGAGAAGCAAAGTAATGTCAGTAAAAGGTCGAATCCACTCTTTTGAGTCCTGTGGTACTGTCGACGGTCCCGGAATTCGTTTCATCGTGTTCATGCAAGGCTGCCTTATGCGCTGCCAATATTGCCACAACCGTGATACCTGGGATCTCCATGACGGCAAGGAAATCACTGTTGAAGAGCTGATCAATGAAGCTAAATCATACCGCTTCTTCATGCGTTCATCCGGTGGTGGTGTCACGGCTTCCGGTGGCGAAGCCATGTTACAGCCAGAGTTTGTACGTGATTTCTTCCGCGCTGCACAAGCGGAAGGTATTCACACCTGCCTAGATACCAACGGTTATATCCGCAAACACACTGACGTCGTTGATGAAGTGCTCGACGCTTCTGACTTAGTGATGCTTGACCTTAAGCAAATGGATGACAGTATCCACCAAAACCTTGTTGGCGTGCCGAACAAGCGCGTATTGGACTTTGCTCGATACCTGCACCAGCGCGGCCAAAAAACCTGGATCCGTTATGTTGTTGTACCTGGATATACTGATGATGAGCGCTCTGCTCACCTACTGGGTGACTTCATCAAAGATATGGACAACATCGAAAAAGTTGAGCTTCTTCCTTACCACCAACTCGGTGAGCACAAATGGGAAGCGATGGGCTTTGATTACCAACTGACAGGTGTGAAGCCACCATCAAAAGAAGTGATGGAAAAAGTCAAAGAAATCATCAGCAGCTACACAGAAGCAAAAGTGATTTACTAAAATTGATTTGCAAATACAAAGGAGAGCACAAGCTCTCCTTTTTTGTCTCTGGCTGATGTGAATAAGGAAAATATAAATATCAGTAAATTACATTAATATACCCAAGCGACTTCAAGATGCAGGTTCAGCGAGAATTTATAAGCTTATAGACAAGGCATTGTTTTGAAGATCTAGTAGCTCTGATTATTTCGGCCTCAAATGGCCAACGCGGAATATAACTTACTGACCTATTAGTTAATTAGATATATGCCATCAGTTAAAATGAAACAGGTGGCGCATTATTACTAGGGTGGTATCACTGATAAATTTACGCTACACCACCCACAAGATTCTTCCTAACTAGAAAGACTGAGCCATAGCCTCACGAAGACTTTAGTTTATGATTTTTCATCATTCTGTGGCCTTCACGCTTGATACATTCCAGCAGCGGGTGCTCTCCCATTTCCTTGCGCCAGATAAACGAGATCGCCCGGTCCATTTTTAGCTCTGGTACATTCAAGGCAGCGAGCTCACCCCGCTCAATATACGGCGCGACATCCAAATAGGGTAAACAGGTTAGATAATGTCCATTGGATACCATGGAGCGGATCACCGGTACGTGCGAATATTCACGCCACACATCCAAATCTGGGATCAGCGGTACCATCGCACTTTCAAAAATCGCACGAGTTCCGGCCCCACCTTCACGCAATACCCACTGCGCTTGCTCTAACTGCGACAGGCTGACTCGAGAGTTTTTAGCAAAAGGGTGATGAGAGGCGCTGACAATAACGAGGTGGTCACGACACCACTCTTCTTGATGGGTACGGTTATCATCACAACGGCCTTCGATAATACCGATATCATATTTGTAGTTAAGCACGCCCTCAATAACACCTTGGCTACTTTTGACGTCCACTCCCGTTCTGACTTCTGGAAAGTCAGTATCAAGAATACTGATAAGCTCAGGGACCAAGTGTTCTGCCGGTGTTTGGCTAGCACCAATAGTAATACTGCCGCTGAAAAGGTGTTGATCGTAAAAGCCCGCTTCAATCTGCTCGGCATCTTGCAATAAACGCCGCGCCTTTGGCCGCAACCAGTTGCCCCAATGGCTCAAGCGCATATCTTTTCCTTGGCGTATGAAAAGATCGCGTCCTAGCAGTTTTTCTAATTGGCTAAGAGACATACTTGCAGCAGACTGGGTAACCCCCAACCTTTCAGCAGCTTGGCTCACACTGCCCAATTCAGCAACCGCATCAAACACTGATAACTGTTTCAACGAATAACGCACTTTTACTCCTAGATTTACAACGGATAGGCTCAGCGCCAGTAAAGTAACATATATACCCAAATGGTTTGTATATATACCTAACGCTTGAGTATTTTTGCCAATCAATAAATCTGATTGCTGGATAAACTCAATCAATATTGTATCAACTTTTAACGGCCGGGTAATGTATGCCGTATGCACATCAGTGGCTATATAGCAGGAAATACTCGATAATCTGTAAGCAAATACCTATTGTCAGGCTTTGTTTGTTCTCTGTCTCAATTAAGCATAAAACCCTAAATAAGATAAACTTATTAGACTAACAGCCCATTATCAATAATATTGATGCATTTCATCCTAGTCCTAGCGACTTCATTTAATTAAGCCACTGTTTAATAAACCCACAAACCCAGCGCTCCAATCAGCCCTATCATCTAAATTGATGACGTTTTGAGAAGAAATCTTCTGAAATATTTTTAAACAAAGTATCAGTAAAACTGAATGACAACCTAAATAAAATCAATTTTACTAATGCGCCTGTGCTGAGTAACATTCCCGTCAACAACTTAATGAGCCATTTTTCAATGACTCTGACGAGTTACTGCAACAGTGTTGATTTTGAATTTAGGAGATTGTTATGAGCGCATTACTTACAGTGAGAGACATTGTAAATACGCAAGCCCCAACGTTGAGTGTAGAAACCAGTCTGCCTTCGGCTATCGATGTATTGTCAAAAAACCACATTAACGGTGCACCCGTTTGTGATGTAGATAACAACCTAGTTGGTTTCCTATCTGCTCACGACATCATGATCGAAATGTGGTGCCAAGACTACCTACCCGATGAGGATGTAACAGTAGGCAACCTCATGAAGACCGACTTGGTTACCATGGATATCGAAGACCGCCTGACAGACGCTCTGGAGTTTTTAGCTCTAGACAAAGAGCAGCTATACCCAACAACCGCTATGGGCTATGCGACGCAAATGACAACCTTATCGCTTGAAGAGCGAGCTAAATCTATCAAAGTTAACAAACCACAAATTCTACCGGTTCTAGAAAACGGTAAATATGTCGGTGTTGTATCCCGCCAGGAAGTGTTGAAAGCCCTTCGCGCCCTATTCAATGATACGACAACATCAGCACCTGCTGCTAAAAATGTTGCCCCACAGGTTGTTACCTAATCAGTAACGAATAAATCACTCGCTCACAGCTAGCCTAATATTGGAACTTCATGTTTCGAATACATGAGGCACGCCTGTGAGCAGATCGTAAGAGTTTTTGGAGTTAAAATGGAACAAGTTTCCCATCTTTTTGCTTTTAACCATTTTGTTATCGCGATAGCCGCTTTAACAATTATGGTATTGGTTGCCCGTACCCTCGTTGCAGGTACTAAGTATTCATCGTTGTTGGTTATCGTTGTATTTGGCCTTGCTTTAGGCTCACTATTGGTACACAGCGGCATGGCGACACCGGGATTAGAACAATTCCCTGTTGTTGCACTGATTGGCCAGACAACCGTAATTGCATTGATCGCCTCATTCTTCGTCGGTGGACAGGAAATTAGACGCCTACTGTCTAAACAGGACTTTGATGAAAAGTGTGACTTCTTTGCCCCTTCCGCCCAGGAAGTGGTATTGGGAACAAGCAGTACGCAATTAACGTATATTATCCGTGCATTCCTATTGCTCATCGGGATCCAGACTGCTGATGCGCTAATTTCGGATCGCACCTCAGACTTCGCCATGGGTGAGTCATTCCTACTCCTCTCTTACATCTGCTTGGCGCTGGCGTTTATTCTCGTTGACCGCAAAGCCGTGATTTCAAACAAGGCACAATACATCCGTAAAGGTCTATTTGAAGTTATTGCGATCATTGTCGTCTTGAATTTCTCACTAATGCTTTCCACTGCGATATCGTCAATTATCGGCCTACCGCAGATCTTCTTTGCGATGATCCTATCTTCAGGCTTGGGTGCAGCGCTACCAAGATGGAAGCATGGCCCAACAATGAATGCTCTGCTATTCGCGGGTATCCCACTGGTGTTATCTGGTAGCTTCCTGGTTGGTGGTTCTCACATGGTTGAAGCCTTCGGTATCCCGGGTCTACAGAGTGTTATCGTATACGGTTTCTCTGGTCAGATTTTCTGGATGTTCGGTGGCCTTGCACTGCTAATCTTCGTCGGTAAATCAAACCATCTACGTAACCTAGCACCTGGTTTGGCAGGTGGCTTGTCTCACTCAGGCCTAACTGGCGCATGTACTGCCGGTGATTTCGGTCGCACAGCGGCTTCTCGTGCTCCGATTATGATCAACATTCCGTTTGCCGGTCACATCTTCGTATTTACGATTTTGGCTGCAAGTGCAGAGCGCGGAGCACTAATGGTTGGCTGGACGTTACCCCTGATTCTAGCTGGCGCAGCGTTTGTTATCCTTTCACTGAAAAACCTGCGTTCGGCTAACGGCTGTGAAAAGACAGAAGTGAAAGGTCTAATGCTATTTTCCCTTGGCTGGCAGATCATGGCTGTCTTCGGAAGCTTCACTATCCTAAGCGTAGCCGGTATGTCACTTGAGCATGCATCGATGTCTGCAGCTTCCGGTCTTTCTCACTTCGGTCTGTTTGCCGCAGTACAAGAAGGTATGTTTGGCGCGACAGCGGCAAGCCTTATCACCTTTACTTTTGCAATGACCTTCCTGGTACACCCATTTGTCTTCGCTATGTTCGGCAAAGCTGCTGAAAGCAACGGTAAAATGGCAGAAAAAGCAGTGACGGTTCTAGCAAGTGCAGGCTTGATTGGCGTTATTTCTTCGACCTTAATGATTTAACATGGGTCTATGAATCTGGCGAGTTTAGCTTAACGGACTCAATGAAACATAGAGGGGGCTGATTTCATATCAGCCCCCTTTCTTTTTAAGTGACATAACACCTCAGCAAACTCATCAGTCTATGTATCGTATCCAAGGGCACTCAACAACCTTACTTAAAACAGGTCACATCTATAAAAAAAGCCTGCCCATAGAATATTATGGGCAGGCTTTTATCGTCACCTAGCACGCTGACGTTGGAACCTGATTGAGAGGTCAGCTCACTGGCTGGTTGGCATACGCGGCTTGCTTAGCCGCTTCCAGTGAAGAGTCACCACTGTCTCGGCCAAACAGCAGCTGTAACTGCTCTTCAGTATCCGAGGTTAACACTAAGATCTCGATACGGCGGTTCAAATGGCTATAGGGGGCGTCTTCATCAAGCAGCATAGTATCGGACATTGCCGTTACCTGAGCAACCCGCTCGCTGGGCATACCACCATACTCCAGCACTTCCCTCGCTTTTTGTGCGCGATCACCAGACAAAGCCCAGTTATTACCTCTTGAACGACGGCTAAAACCACTGGCATCCGCATGGCCAGAAATCATAATCGGGTTTTCAATGGTGGCAAACGTTGGTGCAATCGCCAGCAGCAAATCCTCAAAAAACGGCGTGAGCTCTGCTCCACCAAGTTTGAACATCGGCTTTTCATTGTCGTCATTGACCAGTACCCGAAGCCCTTGCGGTACTACCTCCACCGAGAGTTGATTGCTGGCAGAAAGAAATTCACTGACGTCTTTCAAATACTCGCCCAGTACAACCATCTGCTCATGGCTTTCATAGCGCCCAGGGACAAGTGAAGGCCCGTCTTCTCCCAGCCCACCAAAATTATCACCATCGCCATCAACCACATTAATAGTCAGTGAGTTACCCAGATTCTGCGGATTACTCGGTTGCTGGCTCTGCAAGCCTGGCAATGCCTTTCCACCAAAATCAACCGCAAACGGACTGTTCTCCACAAACAAGCCATCATGCGCCAGCAACTGCTGCTGGCCACTGAGGCGACCAACAATGCGCTGCTTTTCATCTTCAGTGGTCACCTGCAACACCCACATCACCATAAAAAATGCCATCATCGCCAAGGTGAAATCGGCAAAGGCGACTTTCCACGCCCCGCCATGGCGAGCCGCATGACCACGGCTACGGCGCTTTTTTATGATAACTGTATCTGCAGTATTGCCCTTCATCATTGGAATACCTGCTGCGTTACCCAGCCTTCCATCTCGGCAAAGGTCGGTTTCACATCGAGTAACATCAACTTACGGCCCGAGTCCGCAGCAACCAACGTTGGTTTACCGGCGGTGTAACTCACCATCATGGCTTTTACACACTCAAATGCAGACAGCTCACGCTTTACCTGATTGGCCATGGCAGTACTAATCGGGTCAAACACACAGTAACAGAAGAAAATACCGAGGAAGGTACCCACCAAAGCATGGGCGACGCTGATCCCGATTTGTGCCATATCCCCATCGATATTGGTCATGGTGATCACAATCCCCATCACTGCCGCCAAAATACCAAAACCGGGCATCGCCTCTGCGACCCGATGCATAGAGTGCGACGGTTCCATCAGATCTTCTTCGATAGCTTCGAGTTCTAGCTCCAGCATGCTTTCCAGCTCATGAGCGGTAATTTTACCCATCGCCATCAAGCGGAAGTTATCGGTTATAAAAGTAACCAGCTTCGGATACTCCAATACTTCCGGGTAGATCAGGAACAAACTGCTCTGGTGCGGCTCTTCAATATGTTCATCAAGCACCCGCATACCGTTTTGACGCACCTGCTCCAGCAGGTGATACATCAGTGAAAGTAGCTCGCGATAAAGTTTGCGCTCATCGCGCTTGGTCATGATGCCACGGGTCTGGTGCCACATTTCAACGATCACATGGTGCGGGTTACCGATAGCCAAAGCACCGGCACCGGCGCCCAAAATGATCATCAGTTCAGCGGGTTGCCACATGGTACCGAGGTATCCCCCCGCAAACACAAAGCCACCGAACACACAGATAATAATGATTAAGATACCAATAATTTTTTGCATAACCTTTCTCCTACATCACGCTCTTAATCATGGCGTTCATTTGTTTAATGGCCTGCTTATGAAGCTGGCAGATCCTCGCTTCGCTAAGGCCAACCACAATGGCGATTTCCTTCAAGCTAAGCTCCTTCTGGTAGTAAAAGTCCAAGATGAGCTGTTCACGCTTGGGCAATTGAGACAACACATGCTTAAGCAGATCATCGTTGATCAAGTGCTGAAGATTACTGTCACTCTGACCAAAATCGACACTGGAGCTGTCTGATTCAAATAGCTGCTCTAAGCTATACAGCTCCTCCGCCTGAGCGGCGTAAAGCAGGCGGTGGCATTCTTCCAAGCTTATTTTCATTGCTTTCGCCAATTCATGTTCGCTCGGATGGCGCTTCAACTGCTTGGTCAACAGCTTAGATATTTTATTAAGTTCATGGACTTGTTGGCGCAGCTGACGCGGGCGCCAGTCACGACGACGTAACTCATCTAAAATGGCTCCGCGGACACGGCGAGCAGCAAAAAAGCGGAAATTCTCATCCATTTCACCATAACGGCGAGTTGCTTCAAGCAAGCCAAGCAAACCAATTTGCTCCATATCATCCAGCCCCATACAGCCCGATGCATGGTGATGAAGCTGTTGAACAATACGCTTCACCAACTTCAAGTGCTGGCGCAAGACCTGCTCTTCATTATTCTGTGAGGGCTTCGTTTGCCACTGGGTATACTCATCCTCAAACGGTAATTGCTGTGCTTCTAACATGATTCCCTTCCTTTACTGCAGCACGAGCTTGGTAAACAACGCTTCTTCAATCTGGTAGGCATATCCATTTACTGCCATTGCCTGGCGAAGCTGCCCCAGTACCTCTGTTTGCAACCGATCGATTTCATTCATTTGGCGCAACTCTTCGAAGGTACTTTGGCTAAACATTTTCAGCAGTACATTACGCGCCAGCGGCTTGAACTCAACCAGCTGATCATGCGCCTTTGCCGAGTTCGTCTTCAGCGCCAATTCCAGCATCAGATAGTGAGTACGCTCTTCGCCATCAATGGTGATGACAAACTTATCGAGGTTCATGAAATGAGCACGGCTATCCGCGTCCTTTCGGGCAAAAATACTGAACTCTGCCGAGCTGTCATTGACGATAAACGCGTACGTTGCAATCGATGAGAGGGCAATCAGCACCGAGGCAGCAAGTGCCGCCAGAATAACTTTCGTGCTCATTACGTTTGTTCTAGCCATTATTATTTTCCTTACACCATACGAGTGAGACGATATTGATCCGTCTTTAATAAGAGATCGGTTGATTCATGCCAGTCAGATTCTTCAACCACGGGCTGAATTGCCAAAGACATATCTTCCTGTTGTTCAAACGCTTGCTGCTGTGATTGATCGCTCACATCAACATCGACCATCGCGCCCGCGAGCTGCTTGCCTTCAAGCTCGGCGCGCAAACGCTCGGCGCCCTGCTGCGCGGCCTCGCGTAATGCAGGGTCTGTGGCAGCGATATGTACCTGAATCTTGTTGTTGTCCACCTTGACCGACAGCTCTAAGCTACCAAGATGAGGGGGGTCGAGGCGGATACGAGCATGCTGGACATCTTGGTTAAGATGCATTTGCACCCGATCTTTAAGTACTGACACCAGTTGCTGCCCCCATTGCTGCTGGTTTTCCGCCATTTTGACTGGCGCCCATTCAGCACGAGAAGCCGTCACTTGGTTGGGTTGCACATCTGCTGGGAGTGACGCGACATTAGGCGAGTCTTGCAACGATAAGGTTGTAAAACTGCTTGCTTGCGCGAGTTGTTGAAGTAACACAGGATTGGTGGTTTCCTGCCTGACTGGCGTCATCGCATTGGAAATCACCCGCTCAATCGCTTGGTCAAACGACAAAGACTCGCCCTGGGCACTGCCATTGGCAGCTAGGTAATGTGGGATCCCAGGCTGTGTCTGCCCCAACTGTACCGATACACTTTGCAGGCCGTCAGCACTGCGCATCATGCCTAGCAATTGCTCACGAACATCGCTACTGAGTTCATTGGTAATATTGATCAGGCGGAACTGCCCTTCCGGCGGCAACTGTTCCATAAACGGATTGGCGCTGCTGAACACCCAATCTTCACCCTCTGCCAGCCCTTTAAGCTGCTCATAGAGATCGAACCAATATGGGTTATTCTCCGACTCGCCGGACACCTCAGCCGTGGCCAGTTCAGCCCCAGTATCTAGACCAAGCAATGTTGCAAAACTGTCAAACCAAGAACCACCGTCACCGGTTTGTACCTGTGATGGACGTGCCGTTGTGGCTTGCGCATTCCCTTGTGGCAGTGACATCGAAATCTGGCTCATCGAATAAAGCCTCCAGCCATCTCGACCTGCTGGTATTCCGATACCCCTTCACGCTGATTCTGGAACTTTGCCAACATCTGTCCAAGGTGCTCTTTTTCCATTTCGCACGCCGTCATGGCGGCTAAATGCACCTTTTTAAGCTGAAGGATGTCGCGGCGCAGTGATTCGGCAACGGCTGGCTGGGCTTTTAAGTCAGCAAGCATGCTGTAAATTTCTTTGTCGATCTTGCGCACCATCTGCCACTCTTTGCGCTTGTAGCTCTGGTTAAGCTGCACAGTGAGTTGTCTTATCTGGGTCGTGTTAACTTTCATGGGTTACCCCGAAGTTATGCCAGCCCTCTTGAATATTCCCCATCACTGAACGTACTTCCGCCAATTTCTCCGCATCGTTATGGACGCTGGCTTCAAACAATTTCATGCTGCAAAAATCGTAAAGCTGGTTCATCTGCTGAGCCAGTTCGCCACCTTGGCGCATATCCAACGCACTATTCAGGCCACCGATAATGTCGATACACTTACCGATAGATTCCCCTTTTTCCTTCAGGCGGCTAGCCGCCATATGGCCTTCGGCGCGGGTTAAGTTATCCATAAAACCGTCAACCAACATCAGTACCAACTGATAAGGGCTCGCTGCCGCTGCTTGTGCTTCTACATCAACTTGCTGGTACGCCTCGAAGCCAGAGTCATCCATTAACATTTGTTGTTCCTCTAAAACATAAACATGGAACCGGTCGATTCCATCTGCATCATGGTTTGCTGCATTGCGGTGTATTGACGCAAATAGCGGTTGTAGGTTTTTTCCATGCGGTTATCGAGTTGCTCTTTTTTATCGTCAACTCGGTCAATATTGCCTTGCAGGGTATCTTGACGGCTTTTCAGCAAGTTACTGCCTGAGTTAGACGATCCGGTGTAAGGCTCAATAGCCTTTTCCAATGCCGTCAGTGCACCGTTCTCACCCAAGAAAATAGCATCGATTTTTTCAGGGGTTTCAGTGAGCGCCTTTTCAAAGCGAGCACTATCAATTTTCAATGTACCGTCACGATTGGCTTCTATTCCAATACTGTACAACGTGCCTTCATCAAACTGGCCACGCGTAACGTTATTGAGCATATTTTTGAGGCCACGGGCGGTTGAATCACTGGCTAATGCTCCCGCTTCCGTGATAGTAATACTGTTGTCACTGCTGTCATCGTCATCGCCATCATCATCACTACTGCTGTCGTCTTCATCTTGTTCGAGCTGGTAGTCAGTCATGGTGTGCTTAAGAACAGTCTTGACCAGATCATTGTAAGCATCGACGAATTCCTGAACCGCCTCTTTCGATGCTGACTCATCACTACCAACAACAAGGGTTAGCGGCTTATCGCCCGGCTCATGCGCTTTGGTTAGTTCAAGAGTTACCCCGTAAATAGCACCATCGATAGTGTTTGAGCTATCACGGATCTCAAGGCCATCTTCCCCCCCCATCATCACAATGGCATCTTGTGCCTTACTCAGAACTTGTGGCGGCTCAAAGTAATCACCCATACCCTGATCAAATGACACCTTGAATGCATTCTCTTCACCGGTTTCAGTGCTACTCAGAACAAGGCTAACATCATCACCGGAGCGCACTACAGAGGCTGAGACTCCTTCATCAAACTCGTTGATGTAGTCAGCCAAATCATGGATATCTTTGTCACCATCAGGGTTGAAGGTCGAAAAATCGACTTCAATAGCTTCACCACCAGGCACTTCAATAGTGATCACGCCGTCAGTAGGCAAATCTTCCCCTTTTAAGGTGAAGGCTTCTTGTTGAGCGGTAGCCAATTGCTTAACGAACAAATCGTAACTGCCATTACGGGCAAAATTACTCGCCGAAGCATCGATATAACCATCTTCACTTGTCGTCGCGCTATTTTTAACAAAGCTATTATCTGCCTTGTTCATACGTTCTAACGCTGATGAAAAGCTACTGAAAGCCGAATCGATATCTTTCCACGCATCTAATTGCGACTGATACGTTTTCTGCTGGTTAGCATATTGGATATCAAATGGCTGACGCTGGATCATCACCATTTGCATCGCCATTGAAGCAGGGTCCATCATTGACATTGCGTTTCTCCTCACTCAGCCAGAAGTCGCTAATTTCACTAAAAAACATCTAAAGCAGAAACCTTATAGCAAGAATCATTCCAACTTTAAATTAAGTAAAATAATGCTATTTATGACCGGGTTTGATTATTTTTAAATCTATTTAGCCAAACGAATAAATATGTAATTTCATTCTTTATAAATAAGCGGAAGTTTTATTTCCGCCTGCGGAAATATCTTTATTCCGCTCAATAAAGTTGAAGTTGATATCAATATAAGTCGACAAAAAAACGGAATGTCTTAATGACTTAAACGGCATTTAACCGTGCTAAACAAGGAGTGGGTTAAAGATTAGAGAACCGAAGAAATGAGGACGCCCCAAAGGCCCACTTTTAGATTGCACCCTGCGACATTGCCAGGGTGGTAACAAGCCCAATTGAAAGCATAAACCCGTCCCCACACACCATCACATCACATCAGAAACATTTAATAACAGATTTATTGGTGAGCAATTTCAATTTTTGATTACTTTGTATGTGTTAAAAAGCAGAGCAAAAGCAAGTAGAGATAGCAACGGAGATCGACACCCCTCTTCATACCTGAATTGCGCCATGTTGCACACCCACCATTTCTAGTTATGTCGCAACATACGAAAATGTAATCATATATTTCATATAAGAAAATATGATTGAGCTTTATATTGCAATCAATTTTTCTTATCATTGCATCGCCTATGACTTGGGCATATGGCTTGATAAGGAAGTTCAAGCTTGTAACGGCTAACGCCGAAGGAAGGGATAAGTAACACTTGGGGTAAGCATGAGTAACGTAGATTCCAGCAATAATCAGCTGTTTTCGCCGAAGGAAATGATGGCGGAAGCGGAAAAGTTCGCGCTAAGCAAGGCTAAAAAAACCAGCAGTATGACGCTGGGCCTGGCTATTATGGCGGGGGCTTTTATCGGCCTCGCTTTCGTATTTTACATCACGGTTACGACAGGTAGCGCGACAACCGGATGGGGACTCAGCCGCTTAGTTGGTGGTATGGTTTTCAGCATGGGTCTGATATTGATCGTCCTATGTGGTGGTGAGCTATTTACTAGCTCAGTGCTTTCCAGTATTTCTTGGGCTAACCGCCAGATCAGCCTTAAAAAGATGCTCTCATTATGGGCCAAGGTGTATATTGGCAACTTTATTGGTGCCATGTTCATGCTATTGCTAATTAGCGCAGCCGGCATGTTCATGCTCAACAACGGTCAGTGGGGTTTAAATGCCCTCAATATCGCCCAGCATAAACTTCACCACACCCCAGTACAGGCATTCTCTTTGGGCGTATTGTGTAACCTTCTGGTTTGTTTGGCCATTTGGATGACCTTCAGCTCAGCCAATGCCCTAAGCAAAGCCATGATCATGGTGCTACCGGTTTCTATGTTCGTCTCAAGCGGCTTCGAGCACTCGGTGGCAAACATGTTTATGGTACCGCTGGGCATCACCATCCAGAACTTTGCACCTGAACAATTTTGGCAAATGGTCTCTGCCAGCCCAGAGCAGTACAGTGATCTAAATATCCCTACCTTCCTCATGGCTAACTTGCTGCCCGTTACGCTGGGTAACATTGTCGGTGGTGCAGTATTAGTTGGCCTCGCCAACTGGTGTATTTTCCGCCGTCCTGAACTAAAGGCAGCGAACATCCACTCTATCACCCAAAGCGTGGAACTCGAATCAGCCAAGGAATCAGATATGTTGTTGCACCTTACTGTCCAAGACGTTACCAATACACAGCCGATCACACTATCAGCCGACACCCAGCTCCCACAGGCTATCGATATGATGCTGGAAAACAACCTCTCTGGCGCGCCGGTTTGCGATGTGCATGGCCATCTCGTCGGTTTCCTATCAATGTACGATGTGATGAAAGATCTGTGGTATCAAGACTATCAGCCAGCTGCGGGAACAAAAGTGGTCGATGTAATGAAGCGTGATGTCGTTGCTGTAGACGCCACAGATCGCTTGGTCGATATTGTCGAATACATGTGTATTGATAAAGAACAGCTCTACCCGGTATCGGCGATGGGTATTGCGACCAGCACTACCGCTCTTCCCTTGGAAGAACGCGTTAAAGCGCTGAAAGTGAGCAAGCCACGCACTCTGGCTGTACTAGAAAATGGCCAGTTTATTGGTACCGTCACCCGCGAGAGCGTGATGGCTGAGCTGCGCAATGTCTACCAAAACGGCGCAACTCAAGAAGTCTCACGATTAGAAGCGGTTTAATAAAAGCTGGCCATAGATAAGATACCAATACAAAAAACCGCAGTCTAGACTGCGGTTTTTTATTATCTGGAATAACCTATTTCGAGGTTATTTGACCCCGACATGGGCCTATTGGTGAACTCCCAACTGACGAGTTGACTTGGGTATACACACCACGCAATACTTTTTCACAGCTGCAGAATTAAATTCAATAACCTTTTATCCAATCCGGCATTCTATGACTTTAAATATCAAAAAATATTGATAGGTAGCATTATTGCCATTTATTAACAATACCGTAGTGGTGTGTCTCGGTAACAAATATGACGCCCTTATTCTGAGTACGAAAAAAGCCGCAGCGGGGGCTGCGGCTCTTGATTAATTGGAGTGGTTTGATTGCGCTTTATATACCCGATATAAAGGCTAGGGCTTATTAGCCTACTAGGCTCATTACCATGCCAGACATGCCGTTCGCCTGAGAAAGCATAGACATGCTCATCTGCGTTAGCATCTGGTTCTTCATCATGTTTGAAGACTCAACCGCGTAGTCAGTATCCATGATACGGCCTTTCGCCATTTCAGTGTTCTCACGCATGTTGCCTAGGTTAGTGATCGTGTGGTCAAGACGGTTAATGTTGGCACCAAACGATGAGCGAACTTCACCGATTTCACCAAGAAGGCCATCAATTTTATCCATTTCAGCACCTTGCCCAGCAGCAGTCGTCAAATCACCCAGATCACCAATCGATGTAGATACCGCACCAATCTCTGTTGATACATCAACTTCTAGCTGATCAGCAGAGCTAGCACCGATTTGGAAGTTAACAGGGCCAGTACCGAACATACCGCCTTCAAGTAGCTTGTTACCTGCACCGTACTCGGTATTTGTCATGATGCTACCAAGTTCGTCAGCAAGCTCTTGATATTCAGCGTCCATCGCAGCTAGCTCGTCATCACCGTTAGTACCGTTGGCAGCCTGAGTCGCTAGGTCTTTCATGCGGTGAGCAATGTTAGTCATTTCATCAAATGCACCTTCAGCGGTTTGCATCATAGAAATCGCATCTTGTGAGTTACGAGAAGCAGTTGCCAAACCGTTAGATTGTGATTCAAGCATAGTCGCAATCTGAAGGCCAGCAGCATCATCAGCCGCAGAGTTGATGCGGAAACCAGTAGAGATACGCTGCATCGCGCTATCCATTGCGCCAGACGTTTTGTTCAGGTTGTTCTGAGTGATTAGAGACGTGTAGTTAGTATGAATCGATAGCATGTTATTGCCCTCTGTTTAATATTCTGTATTAGTGTCTACACCTCTATAAAACGACACCTATCTCTGCCCCTTAAACCGACTTTTGCCAATTTTTTTATTTTTTTTTGCCAACGACGAAAATAATTTTTTCTTAAATATAAATTTAAAAATTGGCTATTGGCTATTGGCTATTGGCTATTGGCTATTGGCTATTGGCTATTGGCTAGAATAAATTAATTTTCTTATGGGGGGATAATTACAGAGAGTAACGAGATAAATAAAAGTAAGAAGTAAGAAGTAAGAAGTAAGAAGTAAGAAGTAAGAAGTAAGAAAGATTAAAATAGCCAGTAGCAAAGAGAGAATACGATGACCGTGATAATGAAGCCAGTGCGCAGCCACACTTTAAGGGAGATAGCAGAGTCCGCGTCAGAACCGTCTTTACCGCTATTGCCATAGGGCGACCACAACAATTGCAGCGGTTCGTTATGCACAAAACCTTTGGCGACCAAGCGCCAACCTTGATCAACAGTTGGCAACAACGCCAATGATAACGCTGGCGGCAAGGTGGAATTGAGCAACTGGGGTTCTGTTTGATTACCGCCGACCTGCCAGCGAATGGTGTGGGTTTGGCCTTCTAGCTGCAAACGTAATTGTAACTCCCCTTCCCCACCTGTCAGGCGGAAACTCGGTGATTGCAATGTTTGCGCGCTATAAGCTTGGGACTGCCCCAATGACATGCCTGCTAAATTGGCCAACATGCGGACAACCTGCCACTGGGCTTGTGGCAAGGGTTGAGGTGTCGAAGAGCGGTTATTGGCAGTGCTGGCACCTAGCTTAGCGCCTTGCGGCGGCGGCGTGAATTGTTCCGTTTTTAATTGCTGGGGCTCAATTCGCAGTAATTTATTAATCGCTGCAGAGATAGGTGACAGCATGGAGACCCCTCGATATCAACTTGCCACGCGCTGTTGTTGGTAACGAGTGGCAACATTTTACAGGCTAAGTGATTAATCGCTTAGCTATTTTACCGGCTTAGCAAAGATACCACGGTTTGGCGGTGGACATTGGCTTGGACCTTCAAGTTTTGGAAGGCCGAGCTAAAGTTATCCCCGCTTGGCAGTATGCGGGATAAATCCGCTTCTGCGCTGTCCAATACCTTGTCACTTAAATAGCGGTTACGCTGGTTGATCGTATCAATCCGCTGCATGACATCTTGGTTATGAGTACGAAGCTCTTGAATACTGGATTTGATTTGCTTCATCATCTGCTGGGTTTGTACCAACGTCTGACGCAGCTGATCGTTACCGGTCTGCCAGGTTTGCGGCTCAAACCGAGCTTCGGTGGTTTCCAGTTTGACCCGATTTGGCTGGCCTGCCGGGAAACGGTCGCCCTGACCGACTACCCGCATTTTTTGCGACAAGTGCTGCCAGTCCGCTTCATTGGCCGAGAACACCAATTGGCGCTGCTTGTTGAGTGATACCCCGATACCATGCTCGTTAAGTGCTTGGCGAAACTGCATCGCTTGCTGCTCTGGCGTCGCATTGGCCGCCAGTTTAACCGGCACCGCATTGGCACCGCCTTTGGCAAGGTTGAAAATGACCGTTTCATCACGCGGACTGCTGCGTTTGGTATCCAGTCCTTTGATTTGGAAGGACGTACGCGGCTCACCATGGAATACGGGCTTGAGCTGACGGCTCAGTACGGACTGATCTTTATACGTCGCCTGCTGCAGGCGCTGTTCCATCCGACAGGCTAACTGCTCAATATCAGCAGTGATTTTTGGCGAAGCGCTACCAGCTCGCATGGCAAACTCTACCCGCTTACCCAGTTGGGCCAGGTTTTGACCAATGTCATTAAGGCTAGACTCCGCCACGCGGGAAGCGGCAACTTTATGTTGGGCTCGCTGGATCAAGCTGTGCTGGCGGGTATGTTCAGGGGTAAGGGTTTGCGACAGGCGCAATGGATCCGACTGCTTGTTATCAGGTACTGCGGCCGTTTTAGTGGCTGGCCTTGCAATTACCTGTTGCTGGCGACTGGCACCGGCCGCTGCCGAGCGAAGATCATTTACCTGAGAAACCATGTGTTTTCCATCAATCAAAAAATGCCCTGCCGAGATCACCGGCAGGGCAACTATTACATAATACTAAACAAAGACAAGCTAGCTGTTTTGGCGTAGGTCGACTGGGTTGCCTGCAGTGCCAACAGGTAGTTATTATATTGCACCATGGCATCGGCGTAATCGAGATCTTCGAGTTGCCCGATCAAGTCATTGTTAAATAGCTCAACTTCACTGTGACCATCTTGCATCGTGGTCAAGGCATTCTGGCGGCTACCTAAACTGGTCACCGTACCCGATACTGACAACAAGGTATCGTCCAGCACATCCAAGCTACGGCCGATCAGCTCACTGTCTTCCATCACGTAATCAGGATCGCGCAACGCATCAACCAGCTCATCTAACTGATTAAAGATATCCATCCCACCCGAGAAGAACATATCCCCAGCATTGACGTTAAGCTGAATCGTTACTCCATCGCCAACCACCACTTCACGGATGCCGGTGTCACCTTGGTAAGTCCAGTTGCCTTCATCATCTTTCACCAAAGGTTGGGTGTTCACCTCATTCCCCGAGAAGAGGTACTTACCGTTTTCATCTTTCGAATTAACCAAACTCACCAAGCTGTCTTGCAAGTGCTCAAGCTCATCGGCCATTGCAGCGCGTTCATCAGGACCGTTACTACCGTTACCGGCCCATAGCATCAAATCACGGACTTGATGCAAGACATCGGTTGCACTGCTCAGATACGTTTCTTGTTTCTTCAGCGCGATATCAGCCTGCTCGATATTGCCCTGATATTGGCTAATTGCAGCCTGCTCACGCTTGAGGTTCATCACTCGCGTCGAGGCCATTGGGTCATCAGATGGAACCAACAACCGCTTGCCGGTTGCCATCTGCTGCATGATCTTATTGATGCCCAAGGAATTCTGGCTCAGGCTGCCAGACATCATCTGGCTATATTGATTGGTACTTACGCGCATGGCGGTGTCCTTAGAATAGCTGCATGATTGACGCAAACATCTGATTCGATGCGCTAATCACCTGCATGTTGGCTTGGTAAGCTTGCTGGTACATCATCAGGCTGACAGCTTCTTCGTCAAGGTTAACCCCGCTGGTTGCCGATTTCTCAATCGTTGCCTGAAGGTAAATATTACTGGCAGCATCGTGATCCGATTGCGCCTGACGGCTTTTCACTGCAATATCACCTAGCAGAGAATTAAACGCGCTGCCTAAGGTTTGCGAGCCCAGCTCACCAATCTCAAACTCTTGGTCTTTAATCTCGATCAGTTTCAACAGATTGTCGGTATTACCTGGGGTACCGTCACCCGATAGGGCCAAATCTTCTGGTTTAAAATCCGGATTAATAGACAGCGTTGACGCTGGGTTTTCCGGATCAAAAACAAACAAGGGTTTACCCGGCTCGCCGTTCAGATCAAAACCTTCGGCCAATTGGTCGTTAAAGGCTTGGGCAAACTCAAAGGCGATATCATTGATCGCTTCTTGAGTTGGGATCAGTACATCTTTTTCATATGCCGACAGTGCCCCCAGCTTGCCGCCGATGTCGTCATCTAGCGGGAAGCTTTGGCCATTGAGCGATAACGACAGCACATCGCTGCGCGGGTTATTCGGATCCGATTCCAAACTAAATTGGGCAACCTGATTACCCATCACCAATGGCTGGCCGTTAGGCAGTGCAATATTCAGCGTGCCGTCACCGGCATCGGTAATACGGACATCCACAATTTCCGACAGCTCAGCAATCAACACATCGCGCTCATCCTGCAGGGCTGAGGTATTGGCCCCCGTGGCATCACCTTTACGGATCTCTTCGTTGAGCTTGCTGATATTCGAAAGCAAGCTGTTAGCTTGCGATACCGCACTGCTGCGCTGCTGTGATAAATCATTGTATTGACCATCCAGCGAGCTGCTCAATTGATTGAAGCGGTTACCCAAGGCTTCTGCCTCACTGATGATCAGCGAGCGGTGAGCCGAACCGTATGGCGAGACACTGGCACCGTTTAGCGCCGAGAAAAAGCTGTCGAAGCCTTGGCTCAAGTCCATCGAATCGCCAGACAGCAAGGTTTCCAAGCGGCTGAGCTGCTGGGCTGATGTCGACGCTGCACCCAACATAGAACCGGCACGGAAGATCTGGTTAGTTTGGTACTGGTCGGTGACTCGGCGAATGGCACTGACCGACACACCGTTACCCGCATCTTTCATGCTCATGCTGGTTGAGCCAATCGCCGACAGGTGTACTTGCTGGCGGCTATAGCCCGGGGTGTTGATGTTAGCAACGTTCTGGGCCGTCACATTCATGCCCACTTGGCTTGCCTGTAGTCCAGACAAGCCGATATTCATCAAACTCATACGTTAGAGCCCTCACGGTTAAAATGCAGCAAAGACTGGCTAAATGCGCTGCCCGCGATCGGACCTTGCTCTGCCTTACTTGACGTTAAAGCGACTTCATCGTTAGCTTCCTTAAACGCCGACTCACCGCCCAGTTGGCGGACAATCACTTCCGCCAAGCCAAGCTGGCTTTTTGACATCTCGATAGCCACCTGGCCATCGAAAAACTCCTGATAGGTCTTGTGCTCACGGCTTCCGAACAAGGCATTGTCATCATCGGTACTGAGTGCCTCGCTCGCTTTACGCATCTGCTTAAGTACCATCTGTAAAAACAGCGATTCAAATTGCTCCGCTACCGTTTGAATCGCCTGCTGCGAGTCATCCGTGCTTTTCAGATCAGTCAACTGACGACTGTCGAATGTGGTTATCGTTCCCATCGTAGAGTTTGCCGCAATGCGGCTGGTCGCCATTGGCTGTAGCGCCATGGTGTTGACCGGTAAAACAGTTACAGTCATTCTCTGTCCTTAAATCACAACCAGTTCAGCATCCAATGCACCCGAAGAATGCAACGCCTGAAGGATGGCGATCAAATCATCGGGAGAAGCACCGAGGCTATTGACGGCTGAAACGATGGTTTCCAGCTCTACGCCCTCCGGCCAGATGAACATTGGATTACGTTCGTGGCTGATATCAATTTCGCTATCCGGGGTCACGACCGTGTTGCCACCGCCAAACGCATTAGGTTGGCTAACATTGAACGACTCGGCAATGGTCACCGTCAGACTACCGTGACTCACTGCAGCCCGGCCAATACGCACGCCATTACCGACCACGACAGTACCGGTGCGGCTGTTAAACACCACTCGCGCTCGCTGACGGCCAATATCGACGGTCATATTTTCCAACATCGACATGAAGATCACCCGCTGTTCAAAGTCCTGCGGCGCAGAAACTTCGACCCGAGCATTGCTCAATGCCATCGCTGTATCCGGACCAAATACCTCGTCTATTTGACGAGAGATATTACGCGCGGTCGTGAAGTTAGGGCGTAGCAAATTCAATGTAACTTTAGGCTGGGAGGTGAAATCGGATGGGATTTCCTCTTCGATTATCGCCCCCCCTGGAATACGGCCAGTGGTTGGCACGTTGACCGTAATGCTCGAACCGGAGCGGCCCTCGGCTTTGACCCCCGCCACCACCAAGCTACCTTGGGCAACCGCATAGATCTGGCCATCAATCGCGCGCAGTGGCGTCATCACCAAGCTGCCACCACGCAGGCTTTTGGCATCACCGATAGACGACACCGTTACATCAATAGTCTGCCCCGGTCCGGCCAATGGTGGAATAGAAGCATGAACACTGACCGCTGCCACGTTACGCAGCTTAGGGTCAATTTTCTCAGGTAGTTGCAAACCAAACTGGCGCAACATATTCGTGACCGACTGACTGGTGAATTTCACCTGATTACGATCGCCTGTCCCATCAAGACCGACCACTAGGCCATAGCCAATCAACTGATTTTCTCGCAGCCCTTGGATGTCCACCAAATCAATCAAATGGCGCTCATTGGTTGCAGCATTGGCGGCATCAACAAACAGGAAAGGCACGACCAGCACAGTCAATAGAATGATAAGTTGCTTAAACATAATGCCTCTTAGATTGGGAACAGCGGATTAACAAAAAGCTTGCTCAACCAGCCTGCGTCATTGGCATCGGCCAATACACCGCTTTGGGAATAGGTAATACGTGCATCACCCACGCGCTGAGAGGAAATTTGGTTTCCGTTGTCGATATCATCCCCCCGCACCAAGCCATCAAGGCGGATAAACTCGTCACCTTGGTTAAGGCGGATCCACTTCTCCCCTTTAATCCGCAGTACTCCGTTAGGCAGCACCTCGTGCACCATCACTGTAATGGAGCCACTCAAAGAGTTACGCTGCGAACTGGCTGAGCTGCCGCGAAAATCCCGATTACCGGAAAGATCACCACTGGCACTGCCGCTGCTAGAACCGGTAGCAAAACTGCCCATCAAGCCACCACTGGCATTTTTGCCAAAGTTGGTATCGGCCTGCTTGCTCGAGCGGGTATCTTCATCCAGTGATACCGTCAGCATATCGCCAACACGGTAGGCACGGCGGTCCTGAAACAGGGTCCACATATACCCATCACGGTAGACCGAGCCACTGCGGGCATCCGGCAGTGAGTAATCCAGCATCGGTGGCGCGTAATCCAAGTCATCCGGAGCTGGACGCTCATCCATCAACGAGGGAGTGGATGAACAACCAGCCAGAAGCATGGCTGCCAGCCATGCTCCCAAGCGTCTCACAGTTTTAACCTTTGTCAGTCTTGCCATGGCTTACAGTACCTGAGAAATGTACTGCAACATCTCATCCGATGAAGACAGTGCCTTAGCATTCATCTCGTAGCCGCGCTGGGTAGTGATCATATCCACCATCTCCTCGACCACCTGAACATTCGAGCCTTCCAGCACTCCTTGCTTAAGCTGACCGAATGCCCCTTCGCCGGCAATACCATCAATCACATCACCGCTTGATGCCGTGGCGCGGAACAGGTTACCGCCAAGGGCCTCAAGGCCAGCTGGATTGATGAAGTTAGCCAAGGTGATCTGACCAATTTCCTGTGGCATATCGTCATTAGCAATCTTGGCCGTTACGATACCGTCGCTACCAATGGTAAGGGTTTCAGCACCTTCAGGAACTTGGATTTGCTGAGCCAGCGGCAAGCCCTGAGTATTGACCAACAAACCGTCAGAGTTCATGTGGAACTGGCCATTACGAGTAAATGCCTGCTCACCATCCGGCGTTTCCAGTTCAAAGAAGCCTTGACCATCAATAGCCACATCCAGACTTTGGTTGGTGGTTTGGTACATCCCTTCGGTAAAGACCTTTTGAGTACCCACGACACGCACACCCGAACCAAGTTGGATACCGGTCGGCAATTCATTGACTTCATCTGCCATGGCACCCGGTTGGCGCTGGATTTGATAGAACAGATCTTCAAACGCCACGCGGTCGCGCTTGTAACCGACGGTATTAACGTTGGCGAGGTTGTTGGAAATGGTCGCCATTTTCGTATCTTGGGCGGCCAAGCCAGTTTTACTGATCCATAGTGCTGCGTTCATCTCTTATCCTTTACGCTCTGATCAGGCGATTGCCTGCTTCTGCAATTTTTTCTGCGGTTTGCATCATCTTTAACTGCATTTCAAAGTTACGGCTCAGTTGCATGGATGCCACCATTTCTTCTACGGCCACAACGTTACTTTGCTCGAGAAAGCCCGATACCATCATTACGGTTTCGTCATCGTTAAGCGGCTGGCGATCATTGGTCGTAAATAAGCCGTTTTCCAGCTTACCCAAGTCCTGCACTGGCGGGTTCACCAACTTCAGGCGCCCCACCTCAACCGCCAACACCTCACCTTCCGGTACGATATTGACCAATCCGTTGTCACCAAATTCGATGCTGCTGTAGAGCGGGACGTTCATCACATCGCCACCGTCAGCCATTACAGGCAAACCACCAATCATAAGATCACCGTTTTCGGTGCGCTCAATCGCCCCTGAACGGGTATAGGCTTCATCGCCTTCTGGCAACTGAACGGTAAAAAAGCCGTCACCACGAATAGCCAAATCCAGTTCGCGGCCCGTGGTTTGTAGCTCCGCGGCATCAAAACGGGTACCCGCCGACTGGGCTTCAACCAGCGTACGGCTGTCAAAGCCGCTGCCCTGTACGGCAAACGCCTGTGCTCGCTCCATATCGGCACGGAAACCATGGGTATTGATGTTGGCTAGGTTATTGGCCCGAACCTGCTGAGCGTTAAATACCCGTCCAGCCCCGCTTGCCGCGGTATAAATCAAACGATCCACACTATCGCCCTTACATGTTGAACAGCACTTGGGTAAGCTGCTGCTGGGTTGATAGTGACTGGGCATTGGCCTGATAGTTACGCTGCGCCGTCATTAGGCCCACCAGCTCACCAGTTAGATCAACGTTTGATTCCTCAATGTAACCTGAGTACAACCCGCCTAAAGTGCCCGTACCCGGTACGCCGATCAGTGGCTGACCCGAAGCTTGTGTCGCCGACCAACCGGTATTGCCCACCTGCATCAAGCCGCCGGTATTAGGGAAGTCTGCCAATACGATTTGGCCCTGCATCATCTGCTCACCGTTGCTATAGTTGGCAAAGACCATACCGCTGTCATCAATAGTGATACCGGTCAGTTCACCGGCGGTATGGCCATTGCTGCGGTTCGTCGATACCGCGAACTCACTGCCATACTGGGTCGTACCTGACATGGAAAGAGCAATGTTCATCTCTGCCGCACCTTCCGGAGCAAAAGAAAGGCTGATGTTGCCCGTTGGCTCGACCAACTTACCGCTCTCATCGAATTCCAATGCCTGACCACTTTCGTCTTCCATCACTTCGCCATTCATGGCGTAGTGCACTTCCCACTCGTTATCGCCAGTTTTAACAAAGTACTGGGTCAAGGTGTGCTCATTGCCCAATGAGTCATAAACCGTTGTCGTGTAAGACGAGTTGAAGCTATCGCTGTCTTCCGGATCAAACGGAATGCGATCACCGTTTTCATCAACAATCTCTGAGGCGCCAGCATCCAAGTTCGCGGCAAAATCAACACGATCCGTGGCTTTAGCTGCAACCGAACCGGTCGAAACCTGAATATCACCAACAGAACCGGTTTGAAGGTTACCGTTGCTGTCTGTGGTGTAGCCTTGCAAACGAAGACCGGCACTGTTAACTAGGAAGTTGTCTTTATCTTGCTGAAACATGCCAGCACGGCTATAGGTGTAGGCACCATCTTCGCCCTGCAGAACAAACATGCCATTGCCGCCAATCGCCAAATCGGTGGTGCGCCCCGTCATGTTGAAGGCACCATCGTTAAATGATTGGGACAGGCTCGCCAGTTCAACACCACCACCCATGCCACCGTTCATCAGTGCCGAGAATTCCGCGCGAGATGATTTGAAGCCAACAGTGGATACGTTAGCGATGTTGTTACTGATCGTGTTCAATTCCTGAGAGGTGGTATTCAATCCACTCATTGCAATGTTAAAGCTCATTATTATTTCTCTTCTAACCTAGATATTTGAAAACCGCTCTATCGGCGGCCTGCCAACGTAAATAAAGGGGTAGGTTCCGGAGACTGAGAATCCGAACCTTGTGTATCGCCGTATTGGTTAACATTGAAAAACGGCACATAGCCCACGCCAGAGATCAAGAACTCTGGTGAGCCACCGCCCGGTGGAATGCGCATTTTCTCGATGGTGCCTGCAATCATGACATCCGGTTTGTAGTCGCTGTCATTGGTCACCACTGTAAGATCGTATTGGCCATCTTTAAGGCCCATAGTTTCTGGGTCGATAACAAAGGCCACTTCACCTTCACCGTTAGCCCCAAGTTCAATTGTTTCTACCAATTCACCAGCATCGTTGCGGATTTCGACCTTGAGATCGTCAACGGCACTATCGAGCTCAATCACTGCACTCAAAGACTCGCCTTCAAGATCCAAGGTGTCGGTCGTCACACGCACGTCCTGACCCACCATACCGGCGGTGGTCAGCACCTGAATGTTGTCGAGCAGCACCATCTGGTTGACGACAGTGCTATTCATGTTCTGCATGGTTTCTACTTGGGTCATTTGCGCCAACTGGCTCATGAACTGGGTAGTATCCAAAGGATCAAGCGGCGTCTGGTTTTGGATCTGGGCAATCATCAGCGTTAGGAAGGTATTATCCTGCCCACCATTGCTAGCAATTGGATCCTGACCACTGGTGGTTGTGGTGCCATTGCTACTAGTAACGTAGGGAGTGCTCATCGGGATATCCTTACTGACCTAATTTCAACAGACCTTGCTGCATGCTGCGCGCACGCCCAAGGACATCAACACTGGTTTCAAAACTGCGTGATGCTGACATCATGTCAGCCATTTCCGACACCACATCCACATTGGGATAAAACACATACCCGTCGGCATCAGCAATTGGGTTGCCCGGTTCATATCGACGAGCCAGTTCACCTTCAACGGGCACCACATCCAGAACTTGCACCCGGGCACCAGCACTCTGGTTAGTCTGAAACTGGTTATTTTCATACACCGTCGAGAACACAGGCTTACGGCTACGGTATGTTCCCGCCTCGGTGGTTGATCCCGCGTCGGCATTCGCCAAATTACTGGCAATAGTATTAAGACGCAGGGTTTGCGCAGTCATTGAAGATCCGGCAATTTGGTAAATTTCACTAAATGACATACTGGATTACTGTCCTTGAATAGCTGTCGCCAGCCCTTGAAATTTCATGTTCAAAAAAGTCAGGCTGGTTTCGAAGTCCATGGCATTTTGAGCGTACTGCGCCTGCTCAACCCCAAGTTCGACAGTGTTGCCATCCATCGTGTTGTTATAAGGGTTACGGTATTGCAACGCTGGCGCTGTTTGCGCCGCTACCTGGCCACTGCGGCTTTGCTGTTGCGCCTCTACAGAAGCGATTGCAGCCTGAAAATCAAAATCTCGCGCTTTGAACCCCGGTGTATCGACATTTGCCAAGTTACCGGCCAACACCTTGGCACGCTCGGTACGAAGGTTTAAAGTGTGCGGGTGAATCCCGAGGGCTTTGTCAAAGTTGATTCCCATTTGGTGTCCTTTAAGTACAAGAAATCATAAACTTGCCAGTTATAAACAAGATGCATGCCAACTTTTCAAGTCGTTGATTTAAAATAATAAAAAAACCAGCGCAGCCAAGGGAAAATCAAAAGCGGAAGTGACACTTCCGATACGGAAAAACAAGCGGAAACACCAAGGCAGAAACGATTCCGCACACAGGAAAATGAAGAATGGAATAATTGAAATGGCGACATTGACCCGCAACTCAGCAACAACCTTCGCGATTGCCTCACTGTTATTTTTTGCAGTTTCAGGCGCCTCTGTGTTGGCCCAAACCATCTCGGAACCAGCCGTTGCAACGGTTGAAACTCAGATAGAAAATCAAGTGTCAGATGCGATAAGAGGAGAAGTCAGCCGGGCAGCGAACCAGCACCAGTGGCCAACCGACCAACCTGAAGTGTCACTCCGATTGCCTAGCGGCAGCCATCGGATGGAGAAATGTGCCTCTCCCTTGAAAATTGAACGGACAGACAGACGCCGTTACCCAGCAGGGCGACTACGGTTTGCTGTCAGTTGTCATCAGCCAGCAACATGGCAACTGACGGTACAAGCCGATGTCAGTGTCACCATCCCTGTTGCATTCGCGGTACGTACGTTGCGCAAAGACGAAATCATCACCGCCGATGATATCGTCTTAAAGCCAACCGACATCGCGTCTATCAACCGAGAGTTCTTTGCCACAACGAAAGATTTTATCGGCCAACGCGCCCTTAGGCAGATCCGCCGCGATCAGCAACTCTCCCCTTCTCACCTGAGCCCAGCCTACCTGGTTTCAGCCGGTGACAAGGTGATAATTCAAGCCGACAATGAGTACTTTAGCGCCAATATGTCAGGCATTGCGCTAGAAAGCGGGTATTCCAAGCAGCAAATACGGGTAAGAAATACCAGCTCAGGCAAGGTGATCAAAGCTGCTATCGCTAAGCCCGGACTGGTCACTACGCTTTTCTAAATTGATTTAATCAAGCCGCTTGGTTGGTCGTTTAACCTTAGTATCGGAGAAGAAGTCAGGAGATTTGCCATGATCGAGTCAACCAAAGCAAGTTTGCAGTTAGCCACTGCAATCCAAAACCAACCGAAGAAAACATCTGAAGCGACCAGTAATGAGGTATCAACCTCACCAGCGCCGATCTCTTCAGTCAAAAAGCCCACTGCTGATGTCAGCCCGCAAGCGCAAAGCATGGATTCCTTACAGCAAGAGCTTAAGCGTATCCCTGATGTCGATATGGCTAAGGTCAATGAAATCCGTACCTTACTAGCCAGCGGTAATTACGAAGTCGATCTTGATGGACTGGCTGCCAGCATCCGCGGCGCCCACAGCCGCGACTGATTGTTCAAGAGCACATTTAACATCACGTTTAACACCCCCGGAAGTTAAATACCATGAACCAAAAATCAGCGTCAGTCATCAAGAGCTTCATTCAAGATATCCAGCGTGATCTGGCTGATTACCAGCAGCTTCATCAACTATTGAAGGTGCAGCATCATAATATGCTGCATCGCAATGGCGATAAACTCACCGCGATGGCGGAGTCCCATCAGCATTTACTGCAACAATTACAGCAACGCGCTGATCAACGGACGTGGACACTCAACCAACTTGGTATGGATAACTCCCCCGATAGTGTCAATCGCCTGATCTCTGCCCTACCAGCCCAGTATCGCCAGCCTGTCGACCAAAAATGGGCACTGCTCAAGAGCCTGGTTCATACCTGCATGGCACAAAACGAGCGCAACAGCCGCTTGTTGATGATGCAGCAAGACATCCTCACTCAGGTGCTGCACCAAGACAATGATGCCACCTACCAGCCAGCGTAACTTTCAAACCATCGACTATTCTGTCACTTAAGCCCAATAGAAAACGCCGCAGTGAGTACTGCGGCGTTTTTGTTTACTTTGCCAATAAATTAGAACGTAGGCCGGATAAACCGTTGCATGGCCATTTCATCCATCAGCTTTTGCTCGCTCTTGGCAGCAAGCCTGTCATGATGCTGGCGACGTTTATCTATCACACTCTCCAAGCTTTTAACCTTCACATGCTGCTGGACAACATGCTGCTTGAGGCTAACCTGCTCAGCTTGGGACAATGCGAGCGTTTGAGTTTGGATTTCAGTTAAGTGCTTGAGGTGATCACGAATAGCAAAGCGGTTAGTCCACGCCAATGCCGTTTCACCAGCGACCACTTGGCAAGAATCGTAAAGTGCATCCAACTGTTCTAGTTTTTCGAGATGATTGGCGCAGTCTTGCTGCTTCTGTTGGTACTGTTGTCCCAACTTTTCCAGCTCACCCTGCCTGATTTGACGAAACCGATCCAATGCCTTTGATTGCTTAGCCAAGGTTTAGCTCCTGTATCAATTGGCTCATTTGTCTATCAACGGTTTCCCAGTCCGCTTGCTCATCCATTTCTTGTTGCAGGAAAGCCACCAGTTTAGGGTGAGCAAGTACCGCTTGATCCATTTCCGGATCGTTACCCGGCTGATAACCACCCAATGGGATCAATTCGCGAACCTCCTGATAACGGCTGTACAATTGCTTAAAACGCATGGCATGACGTAACTGATCTTTCGTGACCACCTGCGGCATGGTACGTGAAATGGATTGGGAAATATCAATGGCTGGATAATGGCCGGCCTCTGCCAGTTGGCGGTTCAAAACCACGTGACCATCGAGAATAGCCCGTGCACTGTCAGCGATGGGATCCTGCTGATCATCCCCTTCCGTTAACACCGTATAGATGGCACTCATACTACCCTGCTCCGAGGCACTGTTACCTGCCCGCTCAACCAGTTGCGGTAACATACTAAATACCGAAGGCGGATAACCTTTGGTCGCAGGCGGCTCACCCAGTGCAAGCGCGATCTCCCGCTGCGCCATGGCAAAACGGGTTAGGGAGTCCATTAACAACAGCACATCCTTGCCTTGGTCACGGTAATATTCCGCCACCCGATGGCAAAGCTGAGAAGCACGTAAGCGCATCAGGGGCGATTCATCAGCCGGAGCAGCTATCACTACCGCCCTCGCCAAACCCTCAGGTCCCAAGGAGTGTTCAATAAACTCCTTCACTTCACGGCCACGCTCACCAATCAAGCCCACCACCACGACATCGGCACTGGTTTGACGGGTGATCATACCAAGCAAAACACTTTTACCCACGCCACTTCCGGCAAAAAGGCCAATTCGCTGGCCTTTACCTAGGGTCAATAAGCTGTTGATAGCCCGGATGCCGACATCCAGCGCACCATCAATCGGCCGCCTTGCCATCGGGTTGATGTTTTCACTCTCAAGGCTGATATCATCCTGACCGAGCACCGGACCCAAGCGGTCTAAAGGCTCACCAAGGCCATTAAGCACCCGGCCAAGCCATTGTGGACCAATACGGATCAGGCTCTCGCCTTCGAGTGGCCAAACTTTGGCTCCAGAGAATAGACCCGAGGCATTACTGACAGGCATCAAATAAGCAACCTCACGATTAAAGCCCACGGTCTGTGCTTCAATCTTAGTGCCATTCCCCGTTTCAACCAGACATCGCTGTCCAGTAAGCAGTCTGCAACCGACAGCTTCTAACATCAATCCAGTGACTTTCACCAACCGCCCGGTAACTTTCGCCACCGGGACTGAGTCGAGAGAGGCCAGTGCTTGCTCTAGCCGGTAATCGATTATGTTACTCATGATGCCTGCTTGATCGCCCCATCATGTTCTTCAGTATTAACTTCTAGTACCACTTGCTCATCAAGCAGATGACCTTTTACCGCAGACATACAAGCATCAAGGCGTTGTTCGCAGCCTGCATCCGCTTCGGCATTTTTAGTTACAACCCGACATTCGCCTTGGCGTAGGGTGTCGTCACAGACAATGTTCCATTCATCAATTTTATCGCTGGCCACTTTTTCGAGGTGAGTAAATTCCTCACTGGCCATTTTGACTTTCAGACCGACAGGCTCACCAGGCAGGTTTTCAAGTGTTTCTTCAACCAAAGCCAGGATTTGCTGAGGCTGGAGAGCCAGCTCACAACGGATCACTTGTTGAGCGACTTTCTGCACCAGTTCGCACACTTGCTCTCGCTGGCGACGCTCGTGTTCGGAAAACAACTCAGCCATCTGCTGGTGCATTTGGGCAAAGGGCTGGGTTGCTTTGACAAACTGTGCCTTGCCCTCTTTGATCCCCTGTGCGATCCCTTGCTCCCGGCCTTGCTGCACACCTTGATCGAAGCCTTGCTGCTGGCCCTGTTCAATCCCCTGCTGCAATCCTTCCTCGTGACCGCGGGTCATACCCTGTTGAAAGCCTTGGTTAAACTGAGCTTGGAAGTCTTCTTGCTGAACGGATTCAGCAGGGACATCGAGTAATACATCCCCTTCGATTCCAGTCATCAGGCGGGCATCCTCATTCAGCTCATCGAGCCCGAAGTCATCCATCGCCAAATTATCGAAACCGAGCTCATCCCCTCCAAACTCATCATCCATCAAAAGTCCGTCATCAAAACCGTCATCAAAACCGTTGTCGATTCCATCGCCAAACGCCATGCCTGCATGATTACGGGCTGATACTGCAGATTGCACTTTCGGCGACGGCACTAGGCTTGATGGATCAACCAACGGCGGGAAACGATGGCTGCGAAACTGGCTTGCTTGCAAGCGCATGATTTTATTTCGTCTAAACATCTCTATTCCACCGTGGTCTCTTGATATAGCTGCAGGCTAATCACTTTGGATTCATTCAGATCACGAACATAGTCCATGATTTCCGAGCGGGCTTCTTGCACCTGACGTAATGACACTTTACCCAACTGAGATATTTCACTTTCCATTGATTGCTGCATACGGCGTGGCAAGACAGTTAGCAATGCTTTGCGCATTGCCGGTTCAGCCCCTTTCAATGCCATTGCCAGCAAATCGGTTGGGATTTCTTCCAGAATACGCAAGCGTACCGCTTCTGGCTGACGAATAAGGATTGAGAACTCGTACATCTTGTTCTTAAGGCGCTCAGCCAGTTCTGTATCATGCTCTTCAAGGGCGGTCATCAGGCTCAATTGATCACCGGTGAAACGGTTGATGATGTCAGCAACCTGCTTCTCACCTTCAATCACCGCTCCCGAATTTTCAGCCAGGAATTCGATACAACGGTCAACCAAATCTTGCAGTTCCAGCGCTACGTCACGGCTGACTTCTGTTAACACCGCAATTCGGCGCAAAACATCTTTCTGCTCATCCTGAGATAGCTCGGCCAACACCTGAGAAGCAATGTCTGGCGGTAGAAAAGCAATGAAGACGGCCTGCATCTGAATGTGTTCACTCATCAAAAACTTGGCAAGTTGCTTGGGCTCAATCCACTGCAGTCGCTGCATCGTGGTGCGGATCTCATCACCATAGATTGTGTCCAGCAGGTTACGGGCCAAACGTCCCCCCAGTGCTTTGTCCAAGGTGCGTTGCAAGAACGGGCGTGATGCCCCACTGATCCCCGATTGGGCACGGAACTCTTCAAAGAACCCTTGCAATACAAAACGCGCTTCAATACTGCGGATCGCCGGTTGCTGGGCCATCGCGTGGCTAACTTTCAGCAGTTCATCCCGCGACATATGTCGCATCACCTGTGAGGCAGATTCTTCGCCCATACTGAGCAGCAAAATCGCGGTTTGCTCCATCGGTTCCAGCAGCACTTCACCGTCTGCCAAATGGCTAAAATTATTTAGACTCATTGCTATTCACCCACTTCTTGATTACTTCTGCGACGCGTTCTGGTTCAACTTCAGTGAGCTTCTGCAAGTGCTTCACCTGTACCTCCAACTCCGATCCCGGTGGTGGCAGTGTCGATAAATCAAATTCGCTCTCTGCAACAGACTGCGGAGCACTGTCCTCATCCACCATACCGCCTTGGGCGATGGAATCGAGTAATGCATCGGCTAGGTCCTGCTCACTACCGATCGGGGTATTAATGCTTGCAGACTTGAATTCACGGGCTGAATCGACAGCCGGCATCTCATCGCTAGCCATCATTGCAGCGCTGGCAGGTGCAGTCGCTAATGCTGTCGTCATCGGTGCAGGACGTTGCAGCGCCTTCACCAATGGGCGCAACACCAGAATAATGAATGACAAACCCAACAATGCGTAGACACCATATTTAGCCAGCAACAACAGCTGCTGATCGTGCCACCACGGGGGATTTACCGGCGCCGTGTCTACCGCACGAGCAAAATTAAAGGCATGCAGGCTGAACTGATCTCCACGCTCAGCGACATATCCAACAGAATCTTTAATCATTTGAGCTACTTGCTCCAATTGTGCTTGTTGCCAACCTTGTTCCTGAACATCATCGTTAAGCAACACAGATACGGATAACATTTCGATCCCACCTTGGGCATGGCGGGTATGGCGAACCTTGCGACCTACGTCATAATGACGGTTTAATTCCGCTCGTTCGTTACGAGTTTCATTATTTTGCGTTCCCTCTTCGCCCGTTGGCTGGTTGCTCAGCGCGCCCGGGATCCCCATCGCCAACTGACCTTGGGTGTTGTCCTGTTTGGTAAATTCGGTACGCAACACAGGATCACTGTCGACAGATTCATGGGTCTCTTCGATTTGGTCGAAGTTAAGCGTCGCCGCGACCTGAACCCGGAAGTTTCCTACCCCCAATAATGGTGCCAGCATATCGCCAGCGCGGCGCACGATGTCACGCTCTACCCGCTGCTGCAGCTCATGGAAACGTACATTGACCTGAGATTGCTGGCCCATGGCTAATTCGGCACTCAGCAAGTTACCGTACTGATCAACAACCGATACCGCATCAGTGGCCATACCGGTAATACTGCCACTGACCAAATTCACAATGGCTTCTACCTGAGGTTGGTCAAGCTGCATGCCTGGCTCCAACTCCAGCATCACTGCTGCCGATGGTTTTTCTTCGTTAATACCAACAAACAAAGTGCGGTTAGGAATAGCTAGGTGAACACGGGCATGGTTCACCGAACGAATAGCCAGAATGGTGCGTGCCAACTCCCCTTCCAGCCCCTGACGGTAACGGGCATTTTCAATGAACTGGCTGGTGCCAAGACCCGTACTACGATCGAGGATTTCCAGCCCCTCCGGTAACTTGGCCTTCACACCACGGGCAGCAAGGACAATCCTGGCATCCGCTAAACGGTTTGCGGGCACCATGATCTGACCTGACTGGCTATCGAGCTGAAACTGGATTTTTTCCTGCTCTAATACCGATAAAATCTCACTGTTATCGTAGCGTTCCTGGGTACCATAAAGAGGCTTGTAAGGGCTCGTCTGGGTCCACATCACCACCACGATAAATAGCGATACCGACAGAGCAAGCGCCGTAATCAGTGCTACGTTCTTGTACTTGCCATCTAATCGCGTTTGGATTTTGTTTTTGTATGACAGCCATTTGTTTGATGCTGTCTGTTTTGGATTTTCAGCTACTGTTGTACTCATTTTCTTCTCACTACAGAGGCATCTTCAGTACATCGTCATAGGCGGCTAAGAGCTTGTTCCTTACCTGTGTCAATGCTGAAAAAGAAATACTGGCTTTCTGGCTGGCGACCATCGCACCAACCAAATCATCGGAACGACCTGCATCCACATCAGCCGTCAGTTGGTGGGCTGTGTGCTGCTGGTTATCAATCCGGCGCACGGCTTGTTGCATGGCGGTCTGAAAGTTACCGGTTGAGGGATGCGAGAGGTTCACCGCGACTTGAGTGCCACTCTGAGCCTGCTCACGCATAATAGACATGCGCTGTAGCATCTCGCTCTGCATCATTGAGGTTTGATTCGACATAGTATCCGTCCTTTTCCTTATGCCGCAGTGCCAGATTGGTGAATATAGGAATCGATGTTGATCCCCTGTTCACGCATGGCGGCAATCTTGTAGCGCAATGCGCGAGTCGACATCCCCAAGGCTTCTGCTGTGTGATTACGTTTGCCATTAAAGCGAGCTAAAGTGTCGAGAATAAACTGGTGCTCGGCATTCTTACGGCTTTGCTTAAGTGCGTGCTTGGCATCTTCAACCACCTCGGTGATAGCCCCTTCAACCATGGTGCTGAGCATATCGTTGAGCATGAGGTCCTGGACAGTGATCCAGTGGCCATGGCGCATCACTAACGCCCGCTGGATTGTGTTTTCCAACTCACGGATATTACCCGGCCAGTTGTAACTCAGAAGTACCTGCTGCGCTTCTTCAGATAAGCTGCAAGAGGCTGTGCAGCCAGCATTGAGCTTACGAATAAAATGTTCTGCCAATGGCAAAATATCTTCTTTGCGATCTCGCAACGGCGGCCATTGCAATGGCAGTACATCCAAGCGGTAATAGAGATCTTGACGAAAACGGCGCTCAGCAACTGCTTGCTGCAAGTCAACATTAGTCGCGGCAATAATTCGGATATCTAATGAAATAGAGCGGTGGCTGCCAAGGCGCTCAACATGACGCTCTTGTAACACCCGCAACAATTTGGCCTGCAAGGCAGGTGGCATCTCGCCGATTTCATCGAGTAACAAGGTGCCGCCATTGGCCTCTTCAAATTTACCGGCTTGGCTTTGAGTCGCACCGGTAAACGCACCTTTGGTATGACCAAACAGCACCGCTTCGAGCATACTCTCAGGAATTGCAGCACAGTTAATGGCGACAAACGGGCCTTCACTTCTTGGCGAGTTGTCATGAACATAACGGGCAAGTACTTCCTTACCGGTTCCAGATTCACCAGTAACAAGCACTGTGGCATCGGTTTGAGCGGCACGATGGGCCATTTGCAGTACTTGCAGACTACGACGACTGGTTGCAACTACTTCACGCTTCGGTGATTGCACTGTCTGGTTACGCTGCATTAACGCAGTAATTTGTTCTGGCTGGTAGGGCTGCAATAAATAGTCATCAGCGCCAGCTTGCATGGCATCGCTGGCCAGTTTGCTTTGCTGATAATCAACAATCGCGACCACCGTCCCCTTCATGGCTATCTGCTTGGCCCGACGAATAGTCGATAGCATATCCATATCGGTAAGATTATCTGCCACGAATAACAAGCTATCCGGCTGCTGGCGCAATTTCATCAAGGCATCTGCAGCGGTGGACGCATTACGAACGGTATATCCCTCAGCACTCAAGGTTTTGATAGCAGCCGCGGCTTGGATTAGGCAACGGTGAGCAAAAATCACATCACTAGATGTCATGCTCCCTCCCTGACCAAACGTAGCTGTACCCGGCGGTTTTGCTGGTTGATTTGTCCGCTCTTTCCTTGTTGTACCGGATAGCGCTGGCCATGGGCACGAAGCTGGATAAGATCGCGCTTGATACCCAGTGCGACCAACTCATCGGCAACCGCTTGAGCACGCTGGCGCGATAACCACAAGTTATCCAATGACGTACCCGTAACGTCGGTATGGCCGTCGATCAGTAGCGCACTGATCCTTTGGTCGTAGCGAATATAGCGGGCAATATCTCTGAGTTGCTTTCTTTGCTCGACATTCATCTTGCTTTCGCTGCTGGAAAACAAAAAAGTATTGTCTTTCGCTTGCTCATAACCCACAGGCAGCATCTGTACCAAGCAAGATTTGAACGCCTGATAAGACGGGGCAAAGCTAACTGCGGGAATATCCCAGCTTTTAATTTCTTGATGCTGGTTATAGCTGACCGAGATTTGTCCCCATGCCCCTTTCTCCATTTTATTGAGTAAATAATGGAGTGATTCCGTTCCTTCAAAAATCAGCCCATACTGACCATTTTCTCGGCCTTGTAACAGCTTGCGCAGAGGCTTATCTTGCTCCCACGGCGAATAATTGACGCCTAATGATACATTATCGACAAAATATGGTCGCTGGCTGCTAGTAAAGGAAAACAAATATGGCTGAGCCGAGTTTGCAATAAACGCAACACTGCCATCGAACTTAAGATCCTTTGTTAATTTACAAGAAAAGCGATCTCCTGAGAATTGCCAATCTACTTTATCTAAAGGCGCTAGGATAGGTTTAGCTTGTGCGCTCGTTGATAAAAAAAATAACAAAGAAAGCACTGCGGTTGATTTGATTGCTTTCATATTAAACAAATTGCCTAACTGGTAATAATTATTTTCACTCTCGCATAAATAAACAACGAGAATAATAACGCCTGCAAGCACATCTTTGTTGACGACAAATAAACCATATGTAACAAGTAATAACTTTTAATATGTTTATATGCAACAAGACACAACTATTATTATATTTGTCAATAAAGCAAGGCATTGTGGGTGGATATTAGGCAGCATTTAATTGATTTACTAGGCAGTAATTTATGCCTTTTATTTTAATTGGCTTAAGATCACGTTTTGATATTTAGTTACAAATAGCCAAAATTAACACAAACACCACAAACCAAACAAAACCGCCCCGAAATAAAAACACAAACAACACAAAACAGTAGAAAAACCATGCACCCACGCACACTTTCAAGACAAGGGGAAATTCGCTCGCATCAACATCTTGAATGATTTTGTGATCTTGATTCACCAAATAATTGAATTTTCATTTAAAAAAATTAATTTGCAGAAATATGACATCTATTTATAAGCATTTGAACTATTCGACTAATACTGTTAGAAATAGTCGCCGTAAAGATGCAAGCAAATAATTGAGCTTATTAGGCAATTCAGTTTAACTTTTATATCTTCGGGATTATTAATGAAACCGAGCATTAACAAAAATAAAATCAAACCGAGGAATATACATAGTTATAAAAATGTATTTCCTATCGACATTCGTTCATTAGGAAGACCATTGAATGCTGCTCAGCAGTCTTTATCTCCCTATATTAATCAATCTGTAAAAATGCTGGAGAAAACGCTAAACAGCATGACTCGCCGTTCTGATTGCAATGTAAAATTGCTCAGCTATGGCTTAGATGTTAGCTATCAGGAAATTAAAGACAGGGAGCCTATTTGCTTCACCCACAATAAATTTGATGGCCAATGTCTTGTCAGTATTTCACAGCCATTGACCCACCTTATAGCCGAAGCATTTTATGGTGGTACACCAAGCTTTGCTCTAAAGGATAAAGCAGAACCAAGCGCTATTACGGATGCAGATTCAGACTCCTCGGCCAAAGTAGAGAGCACAGAAGCCAAGCCAGTTAGTGCTAAAGCCTCGCCGGCAAAGACTCAACCGATGAATGCGAGTGAAAAACGCGTTCAAGCGAGACTTGCTGCAACTCTGCTGAACCAAGTCAGTCACCAATGGCAAGTGTCAACCGAGCAACCGACGTTTAGCAATGGTGTGCTACATGCCAAATTCGCTATCCAAATTGAAGATAGCCATGGCGAAATTCATCTTCACCTCGATGATGACCTGTTGCTACAACTGACGGCGAAGGATGTTGTCACCCAGATTGATCCCGCGAAAGTCGATAGCTTGAGGGATATGCACCTCAAGCAGGTTCCACTTCGCCTCAATGCGGTGTTGAGCCGCCAAACCCTGACCTTAGACCAAGTTATCAACTTAAACGTTGGTGACATCATTTCTACCGAAATCCAAGAAGTTGTCGATGTTAATGCAGGCACGCTACCGCTGTATCAGGCCCATGTTGTAGAGCGTAACGGTCACCTTGTATTGCAAGTTATCGATAACATTACTCCTCAGGAGCGACACTGATTATGAACGAACAAAACATCCAACACCTTCTTGATGGCGATCTGAATATCGACGCCGATGTTGCAGACATCTTCGATACCCCTGCGGCATCGGACACGTTAGACAACGCGACAAACGCAGCACAAACATCACGGGACCTTGGGTTTTTCCGTCAAATTCCAGTGACCGTTACCTTAGAAGTAGCCAGCACTGATATTGCTTTGGGTGAGCTGTTAACTATCGGCCCTAATTCAGTGATTGAACTGGACAAGCTCAATGGCGAACCGCTGGATGTTAAAGTCAATGGTCGCCTGCTTGGCCATGCCGAAGTCGTAGTAATCAACGACAAGTATGGTCTGCGCCTTACTGACATTGCCGAAGATGCATTGCATGACGTTACTGCATAAAAAAAAGATGCCTAACTGGCTGAAATTTCTGCCTCTTGTGGCACTGATGCTTGGCTTTTCCGGCCAAGCATTAGCCGATCAGGGGATTGCATTTATGTCGGTCTTTGATGGCGAAAGTAACCAAGAATATTCGGTTAAAGTTCAGATTTTGCTGCTGATGACGGCGCTGAGCTTTTTACCGTCGATGCTGTTGATGATGACCAGCTTCACCCGGATCATCGTGGTACTGGCGATTCTTCGCCAGGCGATGGGCTTACAGCAAAGTCCACCCAACCGGATTCTTATTGGTATTGGCCTGACCTTGACCATGCTGCTGATGAAACCGGTTTGGGATCCTATCTATACCGATGCCTACGTACCTTATGAGACTGGGGCAATCACTCTGCAGCAAGCTGTCGCAACCGCAGAAAAACCCGTGCGAGCATTTATGTTGGCACAAACCTATGAAAACTCCCTTGAACAAATGCTGCGCATTGCGGGCGACCCGCTCGATCTTGAACCAGAAGAAATCAGTTTTGCGGTACTGATGCCGGCTTTTGTCCTCAGCGAGCTCAGAACCGCTTTTCAGATCGGCTTCATGCTGTTCATTCCATTTCTGATCATCGACATCGTGGTCGCCAGTGTGTTGATGGCCATGGGTATGATGATGCTATCACCACTGATCATCTCGTTGCCGTTTAAATTGATGGTCTTTGTGATGGTCGATGGCTGGACCATGACGGTCGGTAGCCTAACCGCCAGCTTTGGAGGCTTGTGATGGGCGTTGATGCAACGGCGAGTCTTTATGCTGATGCGATCTATATGATTATCTCCATGGTCGTCATCTTGATTGGCCCAAGTCTGCTGGTCGGCCTGTTGGTAGCGATATTCCAGGCCACCACCCAAATCAATGAACAAACGATGAGTTTTCTACCTCGACTACTCACAACTCTGTTGATGTTGATTTTTGCTGGACCTTGGTTGCTGAGCAACATAAGCGATTTTTTCACCACACTGTTCCATACGATTGCCAATGTCGTTAGCTGATAGCCTGGTCAACCTCACCTTTGCCGAGATCACGGCGATGGCCGGCCAGTTATGGTGGCCATTTTTTCGTATCTCGGCAGCCTTCATGACCATGCCCTTTTTAGGCAACGCGCATATCAACAATCGTACCCGGCTGCTGTTAGCATTATCCATCACGCTGGTTTGCGCCCCGCTACTGCCGCCAATGCCAGCGGTTGATCCCGTCTCTCTCAAAGCGTTGGTGCTGGCCGGAGAGCAAATCATTATCGGTGCCCTGCTCGGTATGTGTTTGCAGTTCCTGTTCGCGGCCATGGCAATGGTCGGCCAGATCATGTCTATGCAGATGGGTTTGGGGATGGCGATGATGAACGATCCCGCCAACGGGGTAACCGTTGCCCTGCTGGGTAACTACTTTCTGATGTTCACCACCTTGCTGTTCCTTGCCTTGGATGGTCACCTTGTGGCGGTGGATATCGTGGTTCAGAGCTTTAGCCGCTACCCCGTCGGTGGCGGTTTCGACGAAGTCTCTTTTGCCCGCTTGATTGACTTGTTTAGCTGGATGATGACCGCAGCAGTCACTATCGCCCTGCCAACCATTGCCGCAATGCTCACCGTCAACCTGACTTTCGGGGTAATGAACCGTGCAGCCCCGTCATTGAACGTCTTTGCCTTGGGCTTTCCGATGTCAATGATGCTCGGATTGTGTGCCGTCTTGCTATCCACTTCTGGCCTGCCGGGAATTTATGCCGAGCTTTGTCACCAGATTTTAGCTGAAATGCGACTGATGGGAGGAAACTGACATGTCTCAGCAGCAAAGCAGCCAGGATAAAAGCGAAAAACCCAGCCCCCAGAAACTGCGCAAAGCCAAACGTGAGGGCCAAGTCGCCCGCTCCAAGGAATTCGTGGTCGGCGTACTGTTTATCACTATTGCAATGTTCCTTTGGGCCTATGGCCACTTCCTCGGCGAGCAAGCCGAGAAGCTATTTACCATAAACTACCAGCTCAGTGCCGCCGAGCTCAAAGAACCCGATATCATGGCCCGCAAGCTCGCTGAGAGTGTACGCTTGCTGGCCGGCATTTTTGTCCCGATGGCCATGGTGTTGATCATCATGACCATCCTGGCTTCAATGGTTCCAGGCGGTTGGGTTATGTCGCTCAAACCTATCCAGCCAAAACTAAGCAAAATCAGTCCGCTCGCTGGTCTTAAACGGCTTTTTTCCATCAAGTCACTGGTTGAGCTAGTTAAGTCCATCCTCAAGATCATCCTGCTATCAACCGTGTTGTATGTCCTACTCGATAACAATCTCACCACTTTGATTGCCGCCCAGCGAGCACCTTTCGAGCAAGGTATGGGGATCACCCTTAGCCATATCATCAAAGCGCTGATCTATTTTGGTGTCGTTGTCCTGCTGATCGGTTTGATTGATATGCCCTACCAGTTATGGAGCCACACCAAAGAGCTGAAGATGACCAAACAGGAAGTGAAGGACGAGCACAAGAACAGCGAAGGTCGTCCAGAGGTCAAGCAGCGGGTCAGGCAAATTCAACAACAGATGTCTCGCCGCCGAATTGATAATTCAGTTCCGACCGCCGATGTCATTCTGACCAACCCGACTCATTATGCTGTCGCGCTCAAATATGATCTGAGCCGAGCCGGCGCTCCCTTTGTTGTTGCCAAAGGCGAAGACGAAATGGCTTTCCACATCAAGGCGATTGCCAAGAAACACAACATAGAGGTGATTAACCTGCCGCCACTGGCACGCGCGATTTATTTCAATACCCGTGTCGATCAGGAAATACCGGGACCGCTGTTTGTCGCCGTGGCCCACGTATTAACATACGTAATGCAGCTCAAGGCCTATAAAGAGGGGAATAAAGAGAAACCTCAGCCTTTGCCAAGCTTTGCGATCCCCAAGCATTTATTAACTAAAAAATAGCTAACAGATACCAGCAACACCACTGATTACTCTCAACCAGCAATTATTACAACAAGCACCGTCAACTTTGAGCTAGAAGTCCTATGAAAGCGAAACTGCAACAACTGTTTCCGAACCTGACCACCAGCTATTTTGGGATTCCCATTATGCTGCTGGCAATCCTTGCCATGGTCATCTTACCCTTGCCGCCGTGGCTGCTCGATGGCCTGTTCATTTTCAATATCGTACTGGCCGTCATTGTGCTGCTGGTTGCGGTATCGAGCAAACGACCACTCGATTTTTCGGTCTTCCCGACTATCTTGCTGGTCGCTACCTTGATGCGACTGACCCTCAACGTCGCCTCTACCCGGGTGGTATTGCTCAATGGTCACCTCGGTGGTGACTCTGCCGGTAAGGTAATCCAGGCCTTTGGCGATGTGGTTGTCGGTGGTAACTACTTCGTCGGTATTGTCGTTTTCGTCATTCTTATGATCATCAACTTTGTGGTGATCACCAAAGGTGGCGAACGTATCTCGGAAGTATCAGCTCGTTTTACCCTTGATGCTCTGCCTGGTAAACAGATGGCAATTGATGCCGACTTGAATGCTGGCCTGATAGACCAAAACCAAGCCCGAACCCGCCGTGATGACGTAGCCCGAGAAGCAGATTTCTACGGCTCGATGGACGGTGCCTCAAAATTTGTCCGCGGTGATGCCATTGCCGGTTTGATGATCTTGGTCATCAATATCTTAGGCGGTATTACCATAGGTATGGTGCAGCATGACTTAGCCGCCAGCGAGGCATTCCAGCGCTTCGCCCTCCTCACCATTGGTGATGGCTTGGTTGCCCAGATCCCATCCTTGCTACTGGCAACCGCTGCCGCCATTATTGTTACCCGGGTCAACGACAGCGGCGATATCTCTGTCGATGTCCACCGCCAGATGCTGGCTTCCACGACAACCTTGTTTACCGCCTCGGCAATCATGTTGATCATTGGCTTGGTGCCGGGTATGCCGCACCTTGCGTTCTTCATCTTTGCCGCCGTCTTAGCCTATGCAGGCTGGAAACAAAGACGGATTGAAAACGATCCCGAACCGCTCGAACAGGCAGAAGCTGTTGCCGAAGCCATTGCCCAAGACAATACCCCGTCTCTTGGTTGGAATGATGTGCCGGTGGTCAACCCTATCGCTCTTGAGCTGGGCTACCGCTTGGTTAACTTAGTCGATAAAAACCAAGGTGAGCCGCTGGCACAGCGCATTCGGGGCGTGAGGAAAACCATTACCGAGCAGGTTGGTTTCTTGATCCCTGAAATCGCCATTCGCGATAACCTCAAGCTCAAGCCAACCCAATACTCGCTACTACTACACGGTGAGGTTATCTCGCAAGGAGAAATCGATCCCGAACGTCTGATGGCCCTTGCAGTCGGTGAAGTATACGGCCAACTCGATGGCGTACTCGGTAAAGATCCAGCCTACAACCTTGATGCCGTCTGGATTGAACCAGCCAACAAACCCCAAGCACTTAATCAGGGCTATTCCGTGGTTGATGGCGCGACGGTCGTTGCAACCCACTTGAGTAAAATCATCAAAGAGCATCTGGCCGAGTTATTTAGCCATGATGATGTCGAGCGTTTGATGGAGCGTCTTGGTGACGCAGCACCGAAGCTGATGGAAGCCTTGACCAGCCAGTTGAACCACCAGCAGCAAATGCGGGTATTCCGCCAGCTCTTGGTTGACCAAGTACCGATAAAAGACATCGCCAATATCGCCTCAGTCATGGTCGAAAGCAGTGAAATCACCAAAGACCCTATCCTGATCGCCGCCGATGTCCGCTGTGGTCTCAAGCGTTCGCTGACCAACAGCTTGGTCGGTTCAGGCAAGGATTTCAATATCTACACCCTGAGTGACAACCTTGAGAAAATGCTGCTGACATCGCTCGGTAAAGCCCAACAAAGTGGCGGCCAAACGTCACTCGATAGCTTCCCGGTTGAGCCAACCCTGTTAGCGCAACTGCAACAGAACATGCCGGCAGTCAAAGAGCAGCTGAAACAAAATGGCTTCAAGCCAATCTTATTAGTCACACCACAGCTAAGACCATTGCTGGCGCGCTATGCCCGTACTTTTGCCAAAGGCTTGGTCGTGCTCTCGTACAATGAAATTCCAGAAGACAAAAACATCAATGTCCTTGGCCACCTTGGCTAAAATCCTTCAAGGCTGGGTACGTTCTCGTACCCAGCAGCCAATCAGTTGTAAGCCAAGGGCCCTTACACTAAATTTCACCGATTAAGAGGCAATGAAATTTATTTTAAATACAAAAAAGTAACACCAAAATTCCCCTTCCCTATCAAACACTTTAGCCAAACAAACGGTTACCCGCGTAACAACTCCATAAAGAACAACCAATCTCGTGACATAACTATCCGCATTTATCGCTTTACCCGTGATAAAATTATGGTATAAATCCAACGCAAACGATTGCGCAACTTATAAAACCTGATTGCGCGATATATATAATGTTACCAAATGCGAGGTTATGGTCGCCCATGAAAAGTGATATTGAAATTTGCCGTGATACGACGCTTACGCCGATTGATCACATCGCTCAGCGGGCTGGCCTGCTACCGGAGGATCTGACTCCGCAAGGCACATTGAAAGCCAAAGTGAAACCGTCTGTCCTAAAGCGTTTGGCTGATAAGAAAGAAGGCAAGTTGGTAGTGGTAACCGCTATCACACCAACCCCATTAGGTGAAGGCAAGACCGTTACCACAATTGGTCTGGCCCAAGGCCTGGCTAAAATCAACCAGTCGGTAATGGCGTGTATCCGCCAACCTTCAATGGGTCCGGTATTTGGTGTGAAAGGCGGTGCTGCTGGCGGCGGTTACAGCCAGGTCGCGCCGATGGAAAAACTCAACCTGCATCTGACTGGCGATATTCATGCCGTGACCGCAGCGCATAACCTAGCAGCAGCAGCCATTGATGCCCGTGTCTATCACGAAGAGCGCCATGGCTATGACGGCTTTAGCGAGAAAACCGGTATGCCTGCTCTGCGAATTGATATGGATCGCATCGTCTGGCGACGCGTGATGGATCACAACGATCGTGCCCTTCGCATGATTACCGTTGGTAAAAACCAGCCGGGCAAAACCATCAACGGCCTCGAGCGCGAAGACGGCTTTGATATCTCTGCGGCCTCTGAACTGATGGCTATCCTTGCCCTGTCAAAAGACTTGGCTGACATGCGCCAGCGTATCGGCCGTGTCGTAATGGCTTATGATCTTGATGGCAATCCAGTAACGGCAGAAGATCTTCAGGTTGCCGGTGCCATGGCAGTGACGATGATTGAAGCCATTGAACCAACCATGATGCAAACGTTGGAAGGTGTTCCGACCCTGATCCACGCAGGCCCTTTTGCCAACATCGCTCATGGCAATTCGTCTATCATTGCCGACCGTATCGCGCTTAAACTTGCTGATTACACCATTACCGAAGGCGGTTTCGGCTCGGACATGGGCTTTGAGAAAGCCTGTAACATCAAAGCGCAACAAGCTGGTCGTGGACCAGACTGTGCTGTGGTAGTGGCGACCCTGCGCGGTCTTAAGGCCAACTCTGGCCTATATGACCTACGTCCGGGCCAAGCCCTGCCGCAAGCCATCTTCGAAGAAGACGAAAAAGCACTGATTGCCGGGTTCGACAACCTGAAATGGCACATCAACAACGCAGCTAAATACGGTGTACCTGTCGTGGTAGCCATCAACCGCTTCCCGCAAGACACGGATGCAGAACTGGCACAGCTGAAAACTATGGTTGAAGCCGAATCGTTCGCAACCCATGTCGAAGTGGCGATCAGCGAAGCCTTTGGCAAAGGTGGTGAAGGTGCGGTTGAACTGGCTAACGCTGTGACCCGTGCTTGTGAAACACCCGCTAACTTCAAACCGCTTTACGACTTATCACAGACTCTGGAAGAGAAGCTGATGACAGTTGCTGAAGTCGGCTACGGCTGCCGCGGTGTCGAGCTGTCTGATTTGGCCAAAGAACAACTCGCTCAGTTCAAAGCTCAAGGCTACGACAATCTGGCGCTGTGCATGGCGAAAACGCCACTGTCTATCAGCCATGATCCTAGCCTGAAAGGTGCGCCAAGCGACTTTATCGTTCCGGTTCGCGAACTGAAGTTGTGTGCCGGTGCGGGCTTTGTGTATGCCCTATGCGGTAATGTAATGACGATGCCGGGTTTACCAGAGAAGCCAGCCTATCTAGGATTAGACATTGATACTGACGGCAACATTGTTGGCTTAAGCTAACCGCTCGCCATCACATAAAAAAACGCCAGCTTCCGCTGGCGTTTTTGTTTGTCCGGCTTACACCAAACTGATAAATAGCCCTGCTACCGTTGCATTGAGCAGGTTTGCTAAGGTCGCTGCCACCAAAGAGCGCATACCCAGTATTGCAATTTCATGATAACGGCTTGGTGCCATCACCCCGATACTTCCCAGCATCACGGCAATTGAGCCAAAGTTGGCAAAGCCACATAACGCAAAGGCAATAATCGCCTCAACGCGAGGCTCCAGTACGCCACTGGCAATCATAGGCGCAAGCTGCGAAAAGGCGACAAACTCGTTAATGGTCGTTTTGGTACCGAAGATAACCGCCATTTGCTGGGCAGAATCGAAATCCCAGATCCCCGCCATAAAGGCAAACGGCAAGAAAATATAGCCAAATATCACATCCAGACTCAGTTCAGGCATCCCGAACCAGCCTCCGACTCCGGATAGCATACCGTTGAACAACGCGATCAAGCCGACAAAAGCCAACAGCATGGCGCCAATATTCAAGGCAACCTGCATCCCCTGTGCAGCACCTTGCGCCGCCGCATCAATCACGTTCGCTGGGCGCTGTTGCTCCGACTCAGACTCCTCGACACAGGCATCGGCATCCTCGGTTTCCGGGATCATCAACTTGGCCATCATTAAGCCAGCAGGGGCTGCCATAAATGATGCCGCCAGCAGATATTCCAACGGGATCCCCATTTGGGCATAACCCACCAATACCGAGCCTGCAACCGATGCCATGCCACCAACCATCACGGCAAACAGTTGCGATCGGGTCATGGTTGGGAGGTATGGTCGAATCGTCAACGGTGCTTCAGAAATACCCAGGAAAATATTGGCCGTAGCAGAAATCGATTCCGGACGGCTAGTGCCTAGCACACGGGAGAGCGCACGACCAAGCGTATTCACGATCAATTGCATGATACCAAGGTAATAAAGCACCGATACCAAGGCCGAGAAAAACACCACCACCGGCAGCACCCGTAACGCAAGGACAAAACCATTACCACCGAATAGCTCGAACATCTTGTCAGACACTAAGCCGCCGAACAGGAAACCGATCCCGTGGTTACTGTAGCTGATCACTAATTGTACACCAGCAGAAAAATCAGACAGGGCTTCACGCCCAATCGTGCTGTATAACACAATCGCGGCAAACCCCATTTGGATTGCCAATGCGCCTAACACAGTACGCCAATTAATACGGTCACGTTGCTCAGAAAGGAAATAAGCCAAAACAATCAGCAGTAGAATACCGATCAGGCTAGATAGAAGTTGCATAAATATACTCATAGAAACAATCAGGCAGTGCCGCACCCTGAACCGTGCAGTCCAGAGCTGTTGGTTGTTCAAAACAAGCCGATCCAAAGTGCTTGGGGCGCTACCTAGGTACACCTCTGCCTAAAGAAAAAACCTCAGGCACCAAATGCACTCGATTTCCCTCTGCTTTGAATCCTTGCCTCCTGGCGGCATTTCGTTCGTATGAATGAAGAAAACGGGGATTCTCGCGCAATATGCGAGTGGGCACGGTTAACCGTGCAGAAAAACGCGCGAAGGTTAGCAGTTTTAAAACGAAGTTCAAGGTGTCTGGCACCAAGCGCTCCTGAAAGAATCAAAGCGAAGGAATATCCACCACCCACATTCAGCAAGCATCGACCTTCGGGCTAAACTATTGATTAAGGTAATCACTGTCATGAAATGTCCTTACCCATTGCGGCTGATAAACCACCAGCAAAGTAATCGCCATCCCGTTGAGCAATGCTTCGGGAAACAGTAACAGGGGTGTCAGTACCAAATAGTTATCGACAATATAGTGCCAGCTATACAGGCCGCTTAACCACATCACCCCACCATTAAGCATCTGATGTGCCGTAATAGTTAACGCGCCGTTAAGAAAAGCGGCCACGAAAATATAAATAAAAACATGACGAGCGAGGTAACGATAAGTCAGCCGAAATAGCAGAAAACTCAGCCAGACTGGAAAAATGACGGAAACCACAAGATAAACCCCAATGTCCGCAATCGGTAACAAGCCGAATACAGCTAACAACACCGATGGAATTACCCCTATCAAAGCGGCTATCCGCCAACCATGGCACAATGCTAACGTGGTTAATGCCAAAAAATGCACTTGCAGCCCATCGGCCAATCCTGCCTTGAGGCTCCAGAGCAGAAAAAGCACTAACATACTGGCCAATACCCAGTGCTGGTAGTCCTTATGAACACGAAACTTAGGCCAGAAATCCCTTGGAAAGCCCAATACGAGTATCACTGCCGAAGCCACAAAACCCGCTAATTGGAACCCACTCAACACACCTGACATCCTTTCCTCCACTTTTTGCCTATCTCTTTACAACTGATCGTTAGGTTGACTGATCCACTCCCCGACCAGACAGCAACGCAAACAATGTGCTTCAGTGCAATCATCTCAATCCAACAAGCCCTAAAACCCATGTAATAATTAAGGACATAGTTTAATTTTATCGCCTAATCATAATGGCTTTGGATAGACTTTATGCGATTAGTAATTTTTAACAAAAAAAAGTTAGCAAGACGTAACCAGATCAATTTTTTTTCGTTTTATCCTGTTAACCTCAATGCCAGCTCAATAAAAAATTAAGGCCTATCATTATGGAAATGACCAACGCGCAACGCCTGATCCTATCTAACCAGTATTACTTGATGTCCAAGCTCACGCCTGAGAACGAAACCAAGTACCGTCGTCTGCAAACTATTGTAGAACGCGGTTACGGCCTGCAAATGCGTGAACTGGATAAAGAGTTTGGTGACCTGCCTGAAGACAACTGCCGCGAAATCATCGACTTCATGGAAATGCATCACGCAATGCAAGAGTCTTACAAGATGCTGTCTGACGACAACCAGAGCCAGGTTGATCAGCGCCGTCTTCAATTCCTAGGCTTTGATGCCGCCTCTGAAGCACAGCATGTTCACTATGTTCGTTTCCTGACAGAGGAAGAAGGTCTGTACCCACAATTCGACAAAACCGAGCACATGTTTAACAGCCAAGTGCCAATGCTAGAAAAATACCAACGTATGCTACGCACATGGCGCAATTGTCCTCGTCAGTACCACTTGTCTACCGCTGAAATCCAGCAGGTACTGAACGCCTAATCTAGCGACGCTTTATTTCTCAAGCCGGAGCCTCCGCTCCGGCTTTTAACTGCTGCCCCTTGACATCCCCTGCCCCATAGTAAAAATGTGAGCCCGACCGATAAATGCTCGCAACTTGTGTCAACTTTGACCCTTAACCTGCATTGAACGTGGTAAAAGCGATAAACCACTAATAATTCAAATTATTAGCCCGTGATTGCACTACTCTTGGTGCCGTTTTCCCTGTATACAAAGAAACATTCTGGTTAGTTGATCTCCGATGATGAAACTTCTCTATGCCGTCATACTCTTTTTCTCGTTCTCTAGTTGGGCCAAACCTACTGATCAGCTGATCATCCTGACCACGTTTACCGTTGAGTCGCTGCAACCCATATTGAAGCAGTTTCAACAACAATACCCTGAAGTCCACTTCACAATACTCCATCGTCGGGAAACCTCCGGCCTGCGCTTGCTCAGTGATGAAGACCATGACATCGACATCGTAATCTCCTCTTCGCGATCACTGTTTACGCCGCTGATTGACGAAGATCGCTTGCTGCCGCTCAACGCATTGAACTTCGATTCGACGTTTCAGCAGCAACGTTTTATGCAAGACTCTATCGCCAATGTCGCTATCTTCGGCTATTCCGGTTACGGGCTCATGTGGAACAAGGACTACCTCAAGAAGCATAAACTGCCCGTACCGAACAAGTGGGAAAGCCTTGCCGATCCTCGCTACTTCCGTCATCTGGTGATGAGTAGCCCAGCCCGATCAGGTACAACCCATATCATGGTCGAGAACATCCTCCAGCATTATGGCTGGAAGAACGGTTGGCAATTACTGTTACAAATCGGCGGCAATCTATCGTCAATCTCGGCCCGCAGTTATGGCGTCAAGGACAGTATCGCCCGCGGATTGGCCGGTATTGGCCCGATCATTGACAGTTATGCCCATGAAAGCCAAAAGCTATTCCCCTTTATCCATTTTTCCTACCAGCCCAAAAGCCCGCTGATGCCCAGCTATGTCGCCGCGGTAAAGAATATCAACCAAGCAAGGCGCAGTATTGATTTTATTAAATTCTTGCTCTCAGACGACATCCAGCAAACCTTATCGACCAGCTCACTCAACAAATATGCCTTGCACCAGACCATGGCCCAGCCATTCGAAGTCACCTCGATTGACCACGAACTTATGGAAGAGCGTTCTATCTTGGTCAAGCAGCTGTTTGAGCAAAGCATCAACCGCCAGCTTATCCGGCTTAACCAAGCTTGGCAGCTGATCCACAAGGTCAAGCAACTTACCCCGCTGCCCCCGGAAGATCAGCGTCAGTACAACTTGGCTATCAAGCTGGCCTCTACACCACCGATCTCCGAAGCACAGTCACGAACCCCCCAGTTACGAAACGCGGTTACCATGTCGAGAACCGACATGCACACGGCGCACCTCATCAAGGAATGGCGTACCTTGATGGCCGAGCAACTCAATCAGGCCATCAGCATCTGCGAGCGGTTGCTTGATAACCACAAGCTGAGAGGTCAAATCGAATGAGGCTAGGCAATACCATTGGTAACCGCCTTATTGCGTCGATTACTTTCATGGCTTTTCTTACCATCGGTGTCAGCCTGATCGCCATCATCAACTGGGAAAGTCTGGACGATCAAATCCAGACCATGGTCGAGAAAAATATGCCGACCCTGCGGGCCAGTTACCAGCTGGAGCGCAACACTGCCGGCCTGCAAGCGGCTCTGAACTTACTCAGCAACAATACCGACCCTGTCCTTCATTCAGATTTGAAACAAAATATCAACAACAAGCTGGCCAAGATCAACGCGGCTATCGTGCAAACCGCTAGCCTAAAGTTCCACTCAGCCATCAAGAGTGAACACGACACCCTATTCAATGACATCAATGTCTATGCTGATCTGTTGTACCAGCGCAATACCCACCTTTATGTACTAGCGCAAACCGAAAGCAACATCAAATGGCTGCACCAAGACATGATTGACGAGCTTACACCCATCCGTCAGGAAGTTGAGTGGCAGCTGACCCGGATGTTGCCCAATGCTTTGGTATCGAGCACCATCAATGAAGTCATGACCGAGTTCTCTCTGCTGCAGGCCATCACCGTCAAGGAAAATGAGCTACACCAGTTGGTTCAAGAAATCATTTTGCAGCGACAGGAAAGGGATATTGGCAACGCCTTCTACTTCATTGGTTACAAAACTGAAGAAATCAGCCAAATGAGCCAAAGTTTGAGCCACTATTCCTCGACCGTTTCCTATCGACAGCTGCTCAATGAGCTCATTGCCTTGGTCGAGCCAGGCGGGATCTTAGAAACACAACTGCTAAAGGACGACAAGCTCTACCAGCAGATCACTGGGTACCAAGATAGGATCCAAGCCCAACTGGCTTATCAGGAAGAGCTTATTCTGACGATGGTGGAGCAAGAAGATGCCTCGCTCAATGTACTGAACGAGAAAACCCGTCAGGCGATTTCTATCAGTAATTTGATCTTGTTCGGCACCATGGTGATCACCTTGTTCCTGTCGGTAATGTTGTCGATTTACTTGGTAGGCCAGGGCATCGTCAAGCGCTTGAACCTCCTATCACAAGATCTCATGGCGGTAGCCAACAACCAACTTGACGCCCAAATACAAGTATCCGGTAATGACGAGATCGGCCAGTTGGGCGATAACCTGCGCCACTTTTGCCGCCAAATGCAGGAAATGCAGCAGAGCAATGCCCTAAACCTGATCAACAACACCCAGGCCAGTATCATTACCTGCAACCTTGAAGGCATTATCGAGTCGGTCAACCCCAGCGCCTTGAACCTGTTCGACAATATTGAAATGCCACAGAACCGGTCAATTTGGGAGCTTTTCAGCCCAACTATGCATGCCCGGTTGCAGTCCTTATTTACCGAAACCAGCCCGCTATTTAGTTTGGGGGGATGTAACCTCACCTTGAAGCAAAAGAAGGTCGACCAAGAAAACCTCTATTTGCGCTTGGACTTCCGCCTGTTTCAACAAGGCCAGAAAGAAAAAGTGATCATCACTATGACTGATATCACTGAGCAGGAAAAAGCCGCCCGCTGGTTGGAAAAAATGGTGAGGGAAAAAACCCACTCGCTCACCAGCCGCAACCGCCAGTTGAAATTGGAAATAGAAGATCGCAAGCGAGTGGAAGATGACTTGCGCGAGACTCAGGACGAGTTGATTCAAGCCGCGAAGATGGCGGTAGTCGGCCAGACAATGACTTCGCTGGCCCATGAGCTAAACCAGCCACTATCGGCGATTTCCACCCATATATTCACGGCCAAGCTGGCATTGGATAAACAACGACTGGATCAGCTACCGACTTCGCTGGCGAAGGTGGAAAACCTTGCCGCCCGGATGGGACGGATCATCGCCAGTCTGAAGAGCTTCTCCAAAAAACAATCATCTGATAATCCAATGAAGCAAGTAGAGCTCAACGCGTCGATCAAGCAAGCAATGATGATTGTAGAAAGCCGGGCCAAGGTGCAGCAAACGGAAATCCGCAACCAACTCACCGCTTCATGCTATTGCTACGCCGATCAGATCCAACTCGAGCAAGTGTTGGTCAACCTGCTGGTGAATAGCTGTGATGCCGTCGCTGGTTGCGAACAGCGCATCATCACTCTCGAATCCCTTGATTGTCAGGCTGGTCGATGTTGCTTGGCAGTCAGCGATAGCGGCAATGGATTTGCTGCCGAAATAATCGAAAAACTCTTTATACCATTTACAACAACAAAAGAGGTGGGACTGGGCCTTGGCCTAAGTATCTGCCGTTCAATCATGAACCGTCTTGATGGTGATATTTTCTTAGCCTCGAACCTACAAGGTGGTGCCATGGTCGTGTTGGAGCTTAAAAATTATGATAATGAATAATGATATCGAAGTACTAATCATTGATGATGATCAGGACGTGTTGGACTCATATCAGCAACTGCTTGAAATGTCAGGTTTTAAAGTCAAAGCCATTACAGACCCAACACTTGCGACTACCTTATTGCACAAAAACTGGCCCGGTGTTGTTGTGACCGACATGTATATGCCAGGTCTCAACGGGATGGATTTGCTGGAATATATCAAAAACCTTGATCCCGAACTGCCTGTTATCATGATCACGGGACACGGCGACATTCCGATGGCCGTCGATGCCGTCAAACGCGGCGCACTCGACTTCCTGCAAAAACCACTGCAGCCCGCAGAATTATTAGAATTACTCGGCAAGCACCTTCCAACTCGGAAAGCGGTGATCGAGCAGCGTGAGGCCATCGGCCAATCGACCAATGAAGTGTTGCTGGGAGAAAGCCCACTGGTGGTTAAGATCCGTGAAAAGGTCACCCAGATAGCCCTGACATCGAGAGATGTCCTCGTTGAAGGTGAAAACGGTACAGGCCGCCATACTGTGACTAAGCTGCTGCACCAGCACAGCCAGATGAACAAAGGGCCGTTCGTTGCCACCCTTGGCGGTAACATTACCTGTACTGCAGACCTGCAACGAGCGATGATTTCTGCCCGCAGCGGCAGCATCAGCCTTAGCGAGCCCCAAAGTATGCCATTGGAAACACAACAATGGTTGTGCCGCTTCTTGCTAGAGCAAGAGCGTCAAAACAAGAAGGAAGTCAGAGTATTGGCGATTACGGGTGCCAATCCTGAGGCATTGGTTGAGCAGGAAGTCTTACTGCCCGAGCTATTTTACTTCCTGAGCCAAGTTCGTTTCCAGTTGCCGCCTCTACGTCAGCGCGTCAGCGATATCGCCCCACTGTTCAAGTACTTCCTGAAGCAGAGTTGCCAGAAGCTCCACAAAGCGGTACCCGCTATCGACAAAGCCTATATCAACACGCTAAATCGCCACGAGTGGAGTGGGAATGTCCTTGAGCTGAAGAACGTGGCCGAGCTGTATGCGATTGGTATCGTTAAGCTGGCCGGGCAAGACCGAACCAAGCCGCTGGAGCATATGAGCAGCCCGCTTGATGATCTGGTCGATAGCTACGAGAAGCAGGTGATTGAAGATGCGCTGTATCTGTTTGCTGGCCGGATCAACGATGTCTCCAACTATCTCCAGATCCCGCGCAAGAAGTTGTATCTGAGAATGAAAAAACACAGTCTGGATAAAGCCGAATACAAAGCCCGGGGCTAACGGCTTACCCTAGACACGAATTAAGCCAGCACCTGCTGGCTTAATTCGTGTGTGACTAGTACTCGTAACGCAGCCCGAGGAACATGTAGTCATCGTCCGTGTTACCGGAGAAGCCATCTGACTGATTGTTTTTACCATCACGGAACACATAGCTGGCAAAGATAGATGAGCGAAGGGTTAACCGATATTGAGCTTCCAGCGTGGTATCGCTCAACTCAAGTTCATCACCGTCACTGTTTTCCAACCAACGGTAGCCACCACGTAGCACCCAGTCATCATTGACTTCGTAGACCGCAGTAAACTCAACCACTTCGTCTTTACTCTTGATCCCATTATTGAAATCCACTTCATCTTCAGAGTAAATCAGGCCTAGCACTAAATCACCGATGTAGTAGCTGGCACCGACACCCCAGATGTAATAGTCACGATTACTATCATCACCTTCGTCAACCTGATAAACCGCAACAGGCGCTAACTTACCTGCATCACCCATGTTGAAGGTATAGCGCAGCGCGATGTTATAACCGGTATCCAAATCTGACTCGCTGTTACCGAGAATGTATGCCACCGACACATCAAAGTAGTCGTAACTATTTTGGTATTGCAGGGTACCGTCTTGACGGAACACTTGAGTTGCGGTGCTATCTACCCTGTCCACCTGCCTTGCAATCGCAATATCCGAACCGGCGAACACATCGACAATATCGGTAAACATAATCAAGCCTGAAGCCACACGGCCACCAGTGTATTTACCATATTCTGAGGCATCAATTCCCGCCCACACATAACGGGCAGTAAAACTGTCATTCCCCTTGCCGGCATTCGCTCCTTCGGCAGCGTTTACCTGGTACTCCGCCCAGCCAATCACCGACACATCATCATTGACCGTTTGTGATCCACCGAGCCCGACTCGGGCGTCGAATTTACCTTCGACATCACTGGACCCTTTATCGGTAACGTTAAAAGCCAAACGGCCATAAACATCGATGGTCGAGCCATCATCACCTTGGAAAATGGTCCCTGCCTGGGCGTACCCTGTACCTAGTAACGCCGACACTGCCACTGCTAATGCTACTCTTTTCATGTTCAACTCCTGTTGTACATTTTTATTGTCAAGGCCGTCATTTGCCCCGTAAAAAGCACTGCCATTCTTTGAACGCTAAATGCAAAAGATATAAATCAAGCACTTAATTGCGCTTAACTAGCATAGTACAGATAGGGAAATGTTGAATAATTGTTGGATATTTATTGAACTTTTATGCACAGGAGAGAATGAATAACAAAATAAGAGCTACAGCCTTAGTGACAGAGCCACGTAATCAGTATCCTGATCCCCCCGTGCTTGCAGGTGTATACAGGGGGCGTTTACAATGTTCGACTTACTCCATAAGTTCGGTAACACCTATGCCATACCAATGCCCTCTCTGCCACCAGCCGCTGACCCAACAAGACAATACGTGGAAATGCGCCAGTAACCACCAGTTTGATCAGGCCAAGGAAGGGTATGTAAACTTGATGCCGGCACATCACAAGGGTTCAAAAAACCCGGGTGATAACAAAGAGATGATGCAGGCAAGACGCCTGTTCCTCGATGCCGGTCACTATGATCCAATGCGCCAACTAGTCATTGACAAGTTAGAACAACACCTAGCAAAAGATGCCGAGCAAATACTGGATATTGGTTGTGGCGAGGGATATTACACCTCAGGTATTGCCGCGGCATTGGCATCGCACCCGGTTTTGGAAATACATGGCTTGGATATTTCAAAAGTGGCCGTTCGCTACGCGGCCAAACGCTACCCGACCTGTCATTTCTGTGTCGCTTCCAGCCACCGCCTGCCTTTCTCCGACCACTCTTTAGATGGCATGGTACGCATTTATGCGCCATGCAAAAACGAAGAGCTAAAGCGTACGATTAAAACTGGCGGCATTATTGTGACGGTTACCCCGGCAGCCCGTCACCTGTACCAATTAAAAGAGCTGATTTATGACGGTGTGCGACTTCATGATATGGCAGACGAAAATATCGATGGCTTTGAACTTATCGATCAAACCCAACTCCACTACGACATGACACTCAACGGCGAAGAAGCTACAGCGCTGATGCAGATGACGCCATTTGCGTGGAAAACCAGTGACACAGTCTGGCAACAACTGGCAGCAAGCGAGCAGTTCCGTTGCGAAGCCGATTTCGCGATTAGGGTTTATCAGCGACAGTCTTAACAGCCATTGACTTTCGTCAAATGGCCGCAACCAAATGATAGTAGTTATTAATTGCAATTGATAACTACTATCAACTCATCTATCATCACAGCCTCTATACTTAATGTTCTGTTTGTCGTGTAATTTTTACTCGGCTTTCCCCAACTCACTGTGATTTGATGCCCATGAAGAAATGGCTTTCCCTCGGCCTTGCTAGCTTAATGTTCGGCTGCACCTCCCATACCGATGTTACTGATATGAACGACAGCATGTCCCAGCCGCTGCCAACCATGTACGACTCGACGATCCTTTCACCACAAGGGCACTCTATGACCCTTACCCAGCTCGCCGGAGCACTTAAAGATGCTGATATTGTGCTGGTTGGTGAATGGCACGGCCACCCTGGAGCGCATTTGATGCAGGCCCGCCTTTTTGCTGCCCTTTACCAACAGAACCCTGATATGGCCCTATCAATGGAGCAGTTCACCCGGGATAAGCAGCATGTCGTCAATCAATATTTAAATGGTGAAATCGGCGAGAAAACCCTGATCAAAGAAGGAAACGCCTGGCCTAACTACAGTAGCGACTACCGCTCTTTGGTTGAGTTCGCCAAGATGAATCAGCTCGATGTGATTGCTGCCAACGCCCCGAAACCCATTGTTCGTTGCATCGGCCAGCAAGGCGAAGGTTATTTGGCACGACTACCAGCCACTGAACGCAAGTGGGTCGCCGAACAATTAACATTGGGTGATGATGCCTACCATGAGAAATTCAACGCATCGATGCACCATGGCGATGAAGAAAAGACCAAACGCCAGTTTGCTGCCCAAACCGCTTGGGATGACACCATGGCCGAAAGCATGGTGGATTACCTTGCCCTTCACCCCGGCAAGCAAATTATTCATGTCGCCGGACGCTTTCATGTGGCGGAAGGTTTAGGCACCGCTTCGCGGATCACTGCACGCAACCCGGATCTGAATGTCATGATGGTGACGCCAGTTACCGACAAAGCCAACGTGGCAGCAGGATCACCTGATTTTACTTTTCAGGTCATGCAACTACCGACAACCTATGTCGATAAAGACAAAATGCATGCGGCGATGAAAGAGATTTACGGCAGGAATAAAACATTGCAGTGCTATGAATAACAGCAAGAAAAACCAATAGCCTAGAAAAGAACAGACCCCACCGGCGGCCAAGCTTGTGGGGTCATAGGGAGAGATACAGCTAATATCTCATAGCGCTTATTATCTCGTACCCGACCTGACCCTTCACTGAACACCTGCCTCTCTACATTATGATCTGTGGCACAGATTTTCGTAGCGTCACTAACGCATATCAGAAAACAACTCACCACTGGCTACAAAAATATCAATAAAGCATAATTGACCATTTATTCTCCAGCAACCCAGCTAGCAACGGAAACTCCCGCCACCAAACAATCACTCTCACTATTTAATCATTGTGATATAGCACGATCGACCACAGCAATGTTAAGCGTATGTTAAAAGCCGTATGTCATTTTAAGCCACGATGCGATAAAACATTATGCTAAGCAACAATTTGAACAGCGCGAAACCAACAGGGAGTGTGATAATGGGTATGAAAAACAATAAACTACTAACAGCCATCTGGGTCGCCGCCTCATTGAGCATGGCATCAACAGCCGCTGTGGCTGATGTGGCAAAAGTGGCGGTCTCACAAATCGTTGAGCACCCTGCATTGGATGCTGCGCGCAATGGCTTGCTCGATGGCTTGAAACAGAAAGGATATGTCGAGGGCGAGAATCTAGAGTTCAGCTATCAGACAGCACAAGGTAACCCGGCGATTGCAGTGCAGATTGCCAAACAATTCGTTGGCGAACGTCCCGATGTACTGGTGGGTATTGCCACCCCCACAGCCCAGGCGCTGGCGGCTTCCACCCGCTCTATTCCCGTCGTCTTTACCGCTGTGACCGATCCGGTCGGCGCCAAGCTAGTCAAAGATATGAGCAAGCCAGCCCGCAATGTTACAGGTTTATCCGATCTCTCACCGGTAGCCCAACACGTGGCACTGATGCAGGAACTATTGCCTGAAATGAACACCATAGGGGTCGTATTCAACCCGGGAGAAGCCAACGCGGTAGCCCTTGTTCAACTGCTCCGTGCAGCTGCCAAAGACAAAGGCCTGAAGGTGATCGAAGGCACGGCTTTGAAAAGTGCCGATGTCCAATCAGCCGCCCAAATTATCGCTTCCAAAGCTGACGTAATTTACGCTCCAACTGATAATACTGTAGCCAGTGCGATTGATGGATTGGTCAATGCCGGCAACCAAGCCAACACACCAATTGTTGGTGCGTCGACAACCTATATTGAAAACGGTGCCATCGCAGCCCTCGGCTTCGACTACTACCAAGTCGGCGTGCAAACGGCTGATTATGTTGATGCCTTGCTTAAAGGAAAAAAAATCTCTGATCTTCCCGTAAAAGTGGCGAAAGGGTCCGATCTGGCGCTCAACCAGAAAGCAGCGGATAAACTAGGAATCACCTTCCCTGCTGCGGTACTTGAGCGAGCAACTTCAATAGAAAAGTAATAGGCTAGGTTCTGGGCAGGATGCCCGATAACAACATCATTCATAAAGACAAGGAGAATAAGGATGTCTTTCTTTGCCTTTCTCGGGACACTCGAGATCGGGTTGGTCTATGGGTTGGTTGCCCTTGGAGTATACCTAACGTTCCGTATTCTAGATTTTCCCGATCTTTCAGTCGATGGCAGTTTTCCTATGGGGGCGGCAGTCGCGGCGACCGCCATTATTGCCGGTTTCAATCCTTGGGCAGCAACCTTTCTGGCCATTGCTGCTGGCGGGCTTTGCGGGCTGGTAACTGCCTTCCTAGCGGTTCGCTGCGGGATCTTGCACCTCCTAGCCAGTATTCTAACCATGATTGCCACTTTCTCGATTAATATCCGGATCATGGGCAGTCCTAATCTCTCCCTGCTGGGTGAAGATACCTTGTTCACCCCATTTGAAATGCTCGCTTTTGATTATGGCTTCGACGAAGGCATTATCCGTCTGATGATTGTGCTTGCCCTCGTGATCGCCAGCGCTTGGTTTATCACACGATTGCTCGCCAGCGACTTCGGCCTTGGCCTGCGAGCAACTGGGGTAAATAGCCGCATGGTCAATGCTCAGGGGGGCAATACCGCCCTGTATACCTACTTCGGGTTGGCCTTATCCAACGGGCTGGTCGGATTTTCCGGCGCCTTGTTTGCCCAAACCAATAGCTTTGCCGACGTTACCTCGGGCGTTGGCACCATAGTGGTAGGCCTTGCTGCAGTGATCCTCGGCCAAACCCTGCTTCCCGGCCGGAAAATCTGGGTTGCTGTCGTTGCGGTGATCCTTGGGTCCATTCTTTATCGCTTGGCTGTCGCCTTTGCCCTCAGCAGCGGGATGTTTGGCCTGCAGGCCTCGGATCTCAACCTGATCACTGCCCTGCTGGTTGCCGTAGCCCTGATCGCCCCGCGCATGAAAGGGCAATGGGTTCGTAACAAGAAAAAGCCATCCGCAGCCACCAAAAAGTTAGCGTAGGACGTTGAGGTAAGCATGATTGAACTAAACAATATCCGTGTAACCTTCAACGAAGGCACCATTCTGGAAAACCAAGCGCTCAAGGGCGTATCACTCACAGTGCCGGAAAAGCAGTTTGTTACTGTGATTGGCTCTAACGGGGCCGGTAAGTCCACCCTATTAGGTGCGGTTAGCGGCGAGACCCCGATGGTCGGCGGACAGGTACTGATTGACAATATCGATGTCACCCAAAAAAGTGTCCACCAGCGGGCCCAGTACGCCGCTCGGGTGTTCCAAGACCCGCTAGCCGGCACCTGTGGTTCGCTCACCATTGAAGAAAATATGGCGCTGGCCTACAAACGTGGCAGTCAGCGTAGTTGGAAGCTGGCTCTGTCGTCAAAGCGGCGCAAGCTGTTTCAGGATCGGATCAGTATCTTAGGTCTCGGCCTTGAGGACCGCTTGGGTGATAGCATCGGACTGTTGTCCGGCGGGCAGCGCCAAGCTGTCAGCTTGGTGATGGCTACACTGGCAGACAGTAAGCTGCTACTGCTCGATGAGCATACCGCTGCCTTGGATCCCAGAATGGCCGCCTTTGTGCTGGCACTGACCAATAAAGTGGTTGAGGAATTCAACCTTACCGTCATGATGGTCACCCACTCGATGAAGGATGCGCTAGCCTATGGCGAGCGAACTGTAATGCTCCATCAGGGAGAAGTCGTTCTTGATGTGGCTGGTGAGACACGCAGCCAGATGGGCGTGAAAGATCTGTTGGAGATGTTCAGTAAAGTCCGGGGGGAAGAATTGGCTGATGATAGCCTGCTATTAAACTAGCGATAAAATTGCTATTCGCGGCCAGCGTCAAATTAAAGTAAAATACACATCGTGCCCAGCGTGTTCTGGGCCCTTTTTGATTTTTAGGAAAACGATGAAAAAAACATTTGCCTTAACTCACCCAAAAAAAGCGGTTCCGCGCGTTGTCGAAGCAGTCAAGCACGAGGTAAAGAAATACCTCAAGCGTGAACGTAACAAATCCCTTCCAGCTGGTGCTGATTACTGGGATTTCGACTGTAAGTTTGGTCATACCGAGCAGGAAGCAAAGGTTATCCACGTTAAAGAAATCAATAAGTGCATTGACGAAGCCGAAACACTGGCGTTAGAGTCATTCTACTTGGAAATCCTGGCCAAGCCGGGTGTTCGCGCCAAGCGAGAAGTTGAAGACGAAGAGTAATCACCGTTTTCAAGACAAAGCCACAATCGCAGTGGCTTTGTCTGCCTCCCCCTTTCAACTACGCTTTTGATCGCTACCTCTTCAGTTATTTCCCTCTTAACAAATTCACCTACTTATTAGCGAGCTATAGGGCCATGACGAGTAACAATCGTTGAGCCTAAATGGTTATACCAACCGACATAAATATTTAATTAGTATTGCTAGTCAAAATCGCTGTTTTCCAGCGCAATAACTTGATCAACGACTTATCCAGATTGGTATTAGAAGTAAAATTCACCCACTTACATACATTCATGAATGTATTTAAAATAAAGCGATTGTCGCTACCCAGAGAATAACCATGAAACTTCGTTCGCTAACTACCAAGGCATGGCTCATGTTCCCCATCGGCTTGCTTTTGCTGACTGGCTACCGGTTTTCACAATTGGAAGACACCAACCAGATCCTTCCCCCACCTCAACCGGTGAAAGTCCAAACAGAGAAAATCACGCCAGAACTACTAACGGGGTGGTCCTTCTCCGAAGGGACAGTGCAAGCCTATCGCAAGGCATTCCTCGATTTCGAAATGCCGGGCAAAGTCGTCACCATAGGTGAACTGGAAAACGGCACCCAGCTTCGGGAAGGGGCACGTGTCTTCGGTCCTGACAAGGCGATCAAACGCGGCCAGCTCCTAGCACAAATCGACAGCCGCCAGAACTCGGCATCAGTAAAAGCACTCGAAGCCCGCCTGCAAGCAGTACGCGCCCAAAAACAAGAGGCCCAGGCTCGCCTACAACAGGCAGAGAATGATCTCGCCCTTTCCCAACAAAACTTTGCCAGGATGGAAGAGGTCTATGAGCGCGGTGTAATCTCTCAGGATGAATTCGAACGCAACAAAACCGCTCTACTTAATGCCCATTCAGCCGTTACCATGAACATTAGCGCACTGGAGGCCATTGAATCAGACATTCTGAGTGTATCTGCTGATATTAACCGTGAAACGGTTAGCCTTGAAAAAACCAGTTTATTTGCCCCATTCGATGGCTATATTGCCGCAATGAATATCCGCGAGGATAACCACTACTACCCTCCAGCAGGGATCACATCAAACCGCGATCGCGAAGCCAGCAGTGCCATTGTGGTGGTTGATGACAGCTTGCTAGAAATCCAACTGGAGCTGCCAGTTGAAGATGCCCGCCAACTAAAAGAAGGCCAAACCGTTTATCTCGCAAGCGACAACGCCATCCTGTACCGAGCAGAAGAAAACCATTTCCAAGGTAACGAGGTCGTAACGGGGACTATCTGGTCGGTGAGCCCGACGATCAACCTTCAGCGCCGCTCACAAAGTGTCAAAGTACGTGTACTAAACGAGGATCAGGAACTCATCGACGGTGAATTCGTTCGGGCCTGGATAGCCGCGACCGTCGTTGAAAATGCAGTGTCACTGCCAATCTACGCGATATCGTTCCGTGGTGGCAATGCCTTTGCGTTTGTCGTCAATAGCGATAACCACGTCGAAGAACGCCAGCTTTCCCTCGGCCTGCAGGGGCTGCGTCGTATCGAGGTACTTAGCGGCCTCAAACCGGATGAGCAAGTCGTCACCCGAGGCCAGCACCTACTGGTAAACGGTAGCGCTGTTGAGGTAGTAGGAGCTACTCGATGAGGCCGATTGCACGCAAACTCTTTGTCCAAACCTTGGTTGCCCGTCTGCTATTAGGCATGGTAGTGCTGGCAGGGTTGTTGTCGTACAACAACATGGTACGAGAGAACTATCCCGATCTCGAAATTCCCCAAGCCATCGTGATGACCTTCTGGCCAGGCGCTGCGCCTGAACAAATCGAGAAAGAGATCACCAAGCACCTTGAAGATGAAATCCGCAGCTTGAAAGGGCTGAAGTCATTCTCTAGTGGGTCATACAACTCCTACTCGATTGTCGCGGTAGAATTTGATGCCGACATGCCGATGAGTGAGTCGATGCAACTGCTGCGCGCTGCCGTTGATAAAGCCGAGGCGGAATTCCCAGCCGACGGCAGCATTGAAAAGCCCGATATCGAAGAAATGTCAGTCTCCAATATGCCAGTGATCAGCTGGGTATTAAGTGGTGATGTCGATGATATTTTACTGTCGGATACCGCTAAACGGCTGGAGACCCAGTTTGAAAACCTGCCATTGGTCAAAAAAGTTAACCTCAATGGTATGCGCGAGAAGAGCCTGCATGTACGGCTAAGAATGGACAGGTTAAGAGATCTTGGGATCTCCCCCCTATTGGTTCGCGATCGCTTGCAAAATGCCAACCACGATATGGCTTGGGGAGAGTTCGAATCTGACGAAAACACCTTTAATCTCTACTTGTCCGGCCGTTTCGTTACCGTCGATCAAGTGCGCCAACTCCCGATCACCCGCCTGAGTGATAATCGTCCAGTAAGATTGGGGGAAGTAGCCGAAGTCAGCCACCGCCTTGATCGCGAAGTCAGCCGAACTTTCTTTAGCGTCAACAACCAAGCCTACGAACCGGGGATAACCCTTGATGTGCTAAAGCATCCAGGGGCTGATACCTTTGCCGTTATCGCGTCAACCCAGCAAATGGTCGATCAGCTCACCACCCGCTCTGATTGGCCCCAAGGGCTATCCCTGTCCCGGGTAAGTGACGACGGTGAGTTAATTGAGTTGGCGTTCAACGATATCTCAAGTTCGATGCAACAAGCCGTCGTGATCGTGTTTATCGTGTTGATGCTGCTACTCAGCTGGCGCGAAGCCTTGGTTGCCGGTATCGCTCTGCCTGTCACCCTGCTGGCGACGTTGGCCGTGATGGCAAGCTTTGGCTACTCCTTCAACTCTATGATCATGATCGGCATGGTATTGGCGCTCGGCCTGATGGTGGATGTCTATATCCTGGTGATGGAAGGGATGCACGAAGGGCTTTATGTCAAGAAGCTCCCGTTTGCAGAAGCCGCGCTCGATACTGTTCGCCAATTCATCTTGCCAGCGAGCGCAGGACAGCTCACAACGATTTTGGCCATGGTGCCGATGATGATGGTGGGAGGGATTGACGGTAAGTTTATTCGCATTCTGCCTATCACCATCACCGTCACCTTGCTGATCAGCCTGTTCATCGCCTTTCTGATCTGTATCCCGCTGTCGCGCTACATGCTCGAAAAGGCCGCCGACAACGACAAAGAGCTGCTGATCGACAAAATGTCCAGCCGCTACCGACACCAACTGCGCCGTTGGCTGGCTACTTATGTACTCAAGAGTAAGCGCCGTGCTGGGGTTTGGGTTGGCGGTACACTGGTTCTCTTCATTGCCAGTATCATGCTGGTTGGCCTGATGCCTTCGGAAATGTACCCAGAATCCGACGATCGAAAAATCGGGGTATCACTGGTACTCGCTCCCGACTCGACACTAGAGCAATCACAACGCGCTGCAAATAAGGCAGGTGAGTTCTTGCGTCAGCAGCCTTGGATCGAGAAAGTCATTACCTATGTCGGCGCCAAAAGCCCGATGACAACCGCTTCGCTCAACGATGCCCTATTGCCATCCCAAGAGTGGAACCAGGTGGGTTTCAGCCTGACCCTTTATCCGAAAGATCAACGCGATAAGTTATCATTCGAATATCTGGAGGAAATCCGCGACGGCATCCAGCAAGCGTTACACGACGAACCCGGTATCGAGGTATCTCTGGTTCACATCGGTGGTAACCCAGATACCTCAGCACCGATCCAAATTGATTTAATTGGGCCTGATTATAACCAGTTGATTGCCAATGCCGCCGCAGTCAAAGCCGCACTGGCACAGGTGCCGGGTAGTAGCGACATCAACGACAACCTGGGTCCTGCCCGTTATGAGGTACGCTTTCACTTCAAGCACGAAATGCTGAGCTTCCACCAACTGTCTGAATCTGAAGTCTCACAGCAGATCCGAGTGGCAATGGAGCAAGACGAAATTGGTCACTTCAAGATTGAAGGTATTGATGACGACGCCAAGATGCGCCTCAGCGTATTGTGGCCAAGCCGCGGTGACAGTCTTGGCGGCCCCCGCCATTTGTCGGAAATGCAGTTACTCCACATCATCAGCCAGGATGGCCGAGCCGTGCCACTGACCGATCTGGTTGATTACCAAATCGTCGAAACACCGCGGGTCTTCGTCCACAAGGAAGGTCAGCGGGCTGTTACCGTAGCCTCACGAACGGAAGGGCGAACTGCCGGCGAGGTGATCACGTTATTGATCCCTCAGTTGGAGCAGTTGCAAGCTCAATGGCCGAACGGCTATTACTATCAGCTCGGTGGTGAAATGGCTAAAGCCGACGAGAGTTACAGCGCGATGGGAACAGCCTTTGTGCTGGCCATGTGCTCGATCTTCGTGTTGCTGGCACTGATGTTCAACTCGTTTGCCCAACCGGCAATTATCCTGCTGATTGTGCCGCTCGCGTTGATGGGAACCTTCTTCGGTTACTTCCTCTCAGGCACCGCGATGTCGTTCTCGGGACTGATCGGTATCGTATCGCTCGCGGGGATAGCGGTGAATAACGGTATCGTGTTGGTCGATACCATGAATCGCCATCTCAAGCGAGGCGGGTCTGTCGCCCAAGCAGCAGCCTATGGCGCCGCTGAACGCCTAAGGCCGATACTGAGTACCAGCTTGACGACTATCCTGAGCCTATTGCCGTTGGCATACAGTGATCCGCAGTGGTACCCACTATGTATGGCGATTATCTATGGCTTGGTTGCATCGACGATTATTGCCATTGTAATAATCCCCGCGTTGTATATTCTTTTGACCAAACCATTAGGTAGCCCAGTAACACAAAGTGCCTAATTGATTATCGGGAGTGCTTTGGCACTCCCGAATTTCGGATAAAGTCGATGGCGAGAAAAAGTAAAGAAGAAGCAGAACAGACCCGGCTATTGTTGCTTGATACCGCAATGAAAGTCTTCAGTCAAAAAGGCCTGAACAAGGCTACCCTCGCCGGTATCGCCGCCGAGGCAGGGCTCACCCGAGGGGCAATTTACTGGCATTTCAAAGACAAAGCCGATTTACTTGATGCATTATGGCAAGAGCAATCCATCGCGGTTCAACAAGCGGCAGAAGCCGTTGCCGGTCAGACAGGCTCAGCATTACGAGAAGGACTACTCAATGTCGCCCGGGTACTCCTGACAGAAATGCGCGACACCCCTAAAATGACCATGATTGTTCAACTATCACTGCAAGGGTTTACCGATGAAGACCTGCGTCTGCGCAGTATCGAGAAGGGGCAAGAGGACAACGCAAAAGTAGAAGGAGCCATGTCGCAATTGCAGCAAGATGGCCTGTTGTTACCCCATCTCACCGCGGACATTGCTGCAGTTATCTACAGTGGCCTGCTGACAGGCATCTGTGAACAATGGACAATGTACGATCGCATTGCTAAAACCGATGAACAGATCGAGCAATATGTCCACTCCCTGTCGTTGGCACTGTTTATCCGATAATTATTTATCCGCAAGACAATCCAAATATTGCCGCCACATCGCTAAAACCAACGCTCGAGCGATGATTTATCTAGTTGCTTAAATGCGCGATTTAGCACCTGTGCCAGCTCTTTATAGCGAGGGCGGCTTTTCAGCGGCTGCAGCGCATGCCCTTCACTGACAATCTTGTCATGGATTTCACGGTACCAACTTGCCAACGACGGCGGTAGGTCGGTCCGGCTTCGTTTACCCAGCCACCACAACCCCTGCAACGGCATACTCAAGGCAAATAGCGCCACCGTAATCGCCTGAGGCAAAGCATCATAATTATCGAACGCCATCTGGCTCAGCACGCTCATGACAGCAACAGCAGGCATCACCCGCGTCGCAAACCGCGTGGCCTTGATATAACGCTGCTCAGGGAACAGGACAGCCAACTCTTTGCGCATTGGCCACGTGGCCATGTAATCCTGACCATAACGGAATGCTTGCCAAATAGAATGTTGTTGACTCATAAACCACCAAACTTCAAAAAAATTAGTAAAAATTCAAAACCAGCAATAACAAACTTGATTCAAATTAATTTTTTCTAAAAATACTTTTGTTATATTGCACCACAATCGCTATCCTATGCACGCCTACATTTATTGTTGCCTGTAATCATCGTTCTGGCAACTGAAGGCGCTTCCAAGGATGGCCCAGAATCTGGGTTTCACGATTCTATCAAGATACGGATGTAGCACGATTTTGACCCTGATTAGACCGGCTTATTGAAAAGTCGTCTATCCTATGGGTAATTTTTATATCAGTTGAATATCAACTTTCAGACAGATTATAGGTAGTCACTCATGTCTAAGCTGGTTTTAGTTCTTAACTGCGGTAGTTCTTCTCTTAAGTTCGCTGTTGTTGACGCGGTATCAGGTGAAGAGCACCTGACAGGTCTTGCAGAATGTCTGCACCTTCCAGAAGCACGTATCAAGTGGAAACTTGACGGTAAGCACGAAGCACAACTAGGCGAAGGCGCTGCTCACGAAGAAGCGCTAGCGTTCATGGTAGACACTATTCTTGCTTCTAAGCCAGAACTAGCAGAAAACCTACAAGCTATCGGTCACCGTGTAGTACACGGCGGCGAGAAGTTCACTAAGTCTGCACTTATCTGTGGCGATGTACTAAAAGGTATCGAAGACTGTGCAACTCTAGCACCGCTTCACAACCCAGCTCACATCATCGGCATCAAGGCGGCTCAGAAGTCATTCCCTGCACTTAAGAACGTAGCGGTATTTGACACAGCTTTCCACCAGACAATGCCTGAAGAAGCTTACCTATACGCTCTACCGTACAACCTATATAAAGAGCACGGTATCCGTCGCTACGGTATGCACGGTACTTCTCACCTATTCATCACTCGCGAAACAGCGAAGCTGCTAGGTAAGAAAGAAGAAGAGCTAAACATCATCAACTGTCACCTAGGTAACGGTGCTTCAGTTTGTGCTATCAAGAACGGTCAGTCTGTAGATACTTCTATGGGTCTTACTCCTCTTGAAGGCCTAGTGATGGGTACGCGTTGTGGTGATATCGACCCAGCTATCATCTTCCACCTGCACGACAACCTAGGTTACTCTGTTGAGAAGATCAACACGATGCTAACTAAAGAGTCTGGCCTACAGGGTCTAACTGAAGTGACTTCTGACTGTCGTTTTGTTGAAGACAACTACGGCGAGAAAGCTGAAGCAACTCGTGCAATGGACGTGTTCTGTCACCGTCTTGCTAAGTACGTTGCTGGCTACACAGCATCTCTAGAAGGTCGTCTAGACGCAATCACTTTCACTGGTGGTATCGGTGAAAACTCGGCGCCAATCCGTGAGATGGTTCTAAACCGCCTTGCAATTCTTGGTGTTGAAGTTGACGGTGAAGCTAACCTAAAAGCACGCTTCGGCGGCGAAGGTGTTATCACTACTGAAAACAGCCGTGTTCCTGCAATGGTTGTTTCAACTAACGAAGAACTAGTTATCGCGGAAGATACAGCTCGTCTAGCTGAAATCTAATCGGTCGATACTGACTTCAACGGCTGGCCTAGGCCGGCCGTTTTTTCATGACTTATGACCTTAGGTCATGCTTTTGTGTGGTGCTGTCCAATACCGGTTCACCCATCGTTATTGCACAGCACTGTCGTGTTTCAATAGTTGAGGAATCCATAGTGTCCCGTACTATTATGCTTGTTCCGGTTGGTGCCGGTGTTGGTCTTACTAGCGTAAGCCTTGGTGTGCTTCGTGCAATGGAGCGCAAAGGTGTTCGCGTTTCTTTCTTCAAGCCTATCGCCCAGCCACGTCACGGCGGTGATCAGCCAGATCTAACAACTAACATCATCACTGCTAACAGTGATATGAAAGTGGCTGAACCTTTCTCAATGGCTTGTGCAGAAGAGCTTATCCGTAACGATAAGAGCGATGTTCTGCTAGAAGACATCGTTGCACGCTTCAAAGAATCAACAGCTGATGCTGAAGTCGCGCTAATCGAAGGTCTTGTTCCAACTCGTAAGCATCCGTTTGCTAACCAAATCAACTACGAGATTGCTAAAACTCTGGGTGCGGAAATCGTATTCGTTGTTGCCTCTGGTACTGATAACCCAGCTCAACTTAAAGAGCGTATCGAAGTAGCATGTTCTAACTTCGGTGGTATCAAGAACAAGCAAATCGCTGGTGTTATCGTTAACAAGCTAAACGCACCTGTTGACGCTGAAGGCCGTACTCGCCCAGACCTATCTGAAATCTTCGACGACGCTGAAGCCACTGTGCCTTCAAACGTTGAAGTTATGCAGGTATTCAACTCAAGCCCTATCCGTGTACTTGGCTGTGCACCTTGGAGCGCTGAGCTGATCGCGACTCGTTCAACTGACATCGCTAAGCACCTGAACGCTGAAATCATCAACGAAGGTGATATCGCGACTCGCCGTATCAAGAGCATCACTTTCTGTGCACGTTCTATTCCGCACATGGTTGAGCACTTCCGTCCAGGCTCTCTGCTAGTCACTTCTGCAGACCGTCCAGACGTAATCGTTGCGGCATGTCTTGCTGCAATGAACGGCGTTGAAATCGGTGCCCTACTGCTTACTGGCGGCTACGAGCTACCTAAGCCAGTGATGGACCTATGTGAGCGCGCATTCGAAACAGGCCTGCCTGTTATGACTGCACTGGGTAACACTTGGCAGACATCTCTGAACCTTCAGAGCTTCAGCCTAGAAGTACCTGCAGACGATAAAGAACGTGTTGAACTTGTTAACGAATACATGGCTAGCCACATTGATGGTCAGTGGATTGAATCGCTAACTGAAGGTTCAGCTAAAGAGCGTCGTCTAAGCCCACCAGCATTCCGTTACGAGCTAACTGAGCTAGCACGTAAAGCGGCTAAGCGTGTTGTCCTACCTGAAGGTGATGAACCACGTACCGTTAAAGCGGCAGCTATCTGTGCTGAGCGCGGTATTGCTGAATGTGTGCTTCTTGGTAACCCAGAAGAGATTAAGCGTGTTGCTGAGCAACAAGGCGTAACTCTAGGTGCTGGCGTAACCATCATCGACTCAGAAGCTGTTCGTGAAAACTACGTTGCTCGCCTTGTTGAGCTTCGTGGCGCGAAAGGCATGACTGATGTTGTTGCACGTGAAAAACTACAAGATTCTGTTTTCCTAGGCACAATGATGCTAGAAAACAATGAAGTTGACGGTCTAGTTTCTGGTGCTGTTCACACAACGGCGAACACTATCGTTCCTCCGTTCCAGATCATTAAGACTGCACCAGATGCGTCAATCGTATCTTCTGTATTCTTCATGCTGCTGCCTGATCAGGTACTGGTATACGGTGACTGTGCAATCAACCCAGATCCAAACGCTGAGCAGCTAGCGGAAATCGCTATCCAGTCTGCAGACTCTGCGAAAGCATTCGGTATCGAACCTCGCGTTGCTATGATCTCTTACTCTACCGGTACTTCTGGTAAAGGTGCAGACGTAGATAAAGTACGTGAAGCAACTCGCATTGCTCAAGAGAAGCGTCCAGATCTAATCATCGATGGTCCTCTACAGTACGATGCTGCGATCATGGAAAACGTTGCTGCCTCTAAAGCGCCTAACTCGCCTGTAGCGGGTAAAGCAACTGTATTCGTATTCCCTGACCTAAACACAGGTAACACGACTTACAAAGCGGTACAGCGTTCAGCAGACCTAGTATCTATCGGTCCTATGCTTCAGGGCATGCGTAAGCCAGTTAACGACCTTTCTCGTGGCGCACTAGTAGACGATATCGTATACACAGTGGCACTAACTGCGATTCAGGCAAAACAAGCTGACGACGCAAACAAATAAGACTTTCTTGTTTGAATGCTCTCTAGTTTGAATAATATTTTAATGCCCCGCACCGCGGGGCATTTTTTTATCCCAACAAAACTAATTGCTCATTATTTTCGCTGGATATTTATCCTCTCTTTTTTCACGCAACCAACAGCATATGTTGACAGGCGTCACAGTCTCCACCTAAATAGCATAATTATTCGTTAACAGTATGTTTTTTCGGAATCTGTGTACCACTTTTGATGTAGTTGATGGTTTATAAATCCACCTTGTGAACTTGGTACAGAAGTTCAAGCGGATTGTAACTCATATGAAACAAGGATAATGGAATAATGTTCTGGATACACCTGTTATTACTGCTCGCGGTCATCTTGATCGGTATACGTCACGGCGGTATCGCCTTCGGTCTTCTCGGGGGACTTGGTGTCTCCGTGATGACGTTTGTTTTTGGTATTGCGCCGGGCTCACCACCCGTAGGCGTTATGCTTATCATCTTGGCAGTGGTTGCAGCCTCCGCAACCCTTGAAGCCACCGGTGGCCTGAAGTTACTGGTAAAATTTGCCGAACGCCTACTTCGTAAACACCCTGAACATATTGTCTTCTTGGGGCCGATTTGTACCTACTCCCTAACAGTACTGGTTGGTACCGGTCACTCAGTGTATCCACTACTACCTGTTATCTATGACGTTGCCTACAAAAAAGGGATCCGTCCTGAACGCCCGATGGCAATGGCAAGTGTTGCTTCACAAATGGGTATCACAGCCAGCCCAATTGCCGCCGCTGCTGCTGTTGTCATGGCAACAGCCATGGACAACAACCTAGATATCAACCTAGTCAATGTGTTGATGGTGACTATTCCAGCCACCTTCGGCGGCCTGCTTATTGGTTGTTTATGGAGTTTGAAACGCGGTAAGGACTTGGATACAGATCCTGCTTTCCAGGCACGTATTCAAGATGAAGAATTCCGCAATAGCTTGGTCGATCCAGAGCAGGAAGGCTCAGCAGAAGAAGAAGCTGAACATCAGCGTACGGCGAAGAAAGGCCTTACCGTGTTCCTGTTGGGTATTCTCTCAGTGATCGGTATTGCTTTATTTAGCAAGCAGCTACTGCCTCAAGGTGTAGGCATGTCGGTGGCCATCCAGTTCCTGATGCTATCTGTCGGTGCGATCATCCTACTGACCACCAATATTTCACCTAAGCGTATCGTTAACAGTAATGTGTTTATTGCCGGTATGAGTGCCGTTATTACTATCTTCGGTATCGCTTGGTTCAGTGACACTATCATCGGTCACCACAAAGAATACCTAGTTGATCTAGTTAGTGGCATGGTCAATATCTATCCATGGTCATTCGCTTTTGCCATGTTCTTTGTGTCTGCCTTCCTGAAAAGTCAGGCTGCTGTATTGACCATTATGCTGCCACTTGGTTTTGCCTTGGGTATCGACCCTGCGGTTCTGATTGGTGTGCTGCCTGCGTGTTACGCGTACTTCTTCTTCCCGTTCTACCCAAGCGATCTGGCAGCTATCAGCTTCGACCGCTCAGGCACAACGGCTATCGGTAAATACGTTCTGAACCACAGCTTCATGATCCCAGGCTTCATCGGTGTCGGCTCAGCAACAATTATTGGTTACTTCATCTCGATGATGGTTAACTAATACTGCTCCCTATTTACCTAAATAAAATACCGAGAATAAAAAAAGGCCGCTACATCCGTAGCGGCCAACATGTCAGACTCGAATCAACACAAGAATTAAAACACTAACTCAATACCAAGCTAGTAAAACGTAGAACACGGTACTGACCACTTACTTGCTGCGTAAGTAGATAATCCAATAACCCATCCCCACAAACACACCACCACCGATGATGTTGCCCAATGTCACCGGGATCAGGTTATTGATAACAAAATTACTCAAGGTCAAATCGGCAAAGTCCGCTGGGTTCATCCCCGTCATTTGCCAGAACTCAGGTGTTGCAAGATACTTGATGCCAATTGCCATCGGTACCTGGAACATGTTGGCAATGCAGTGCTCGAAGCCCGATGATACAAACATCGCAACCGGCAGGACCATAACCAGAATTTTATCGGTCAGGGTGCGGCCACTGAAAGTCATCCATACCGCCACGCACACGAGGACATTACACATCACACCAAGTGCGACAGCTTGCATAAATTCATGATGTAGTTTGTGTTGGGCAATTTGCATCGCATTGATACCAACAGCACCACTTCCGGACATGTACTGCTTGGTCATCAGCATGATACCGACTAGCAGCAAGGCACCGATCAAGTTGCCAATATAGACAACCCCCCAGTTCAGCCACAGGCTCTTCCAGCTTATCTTTCCGCTGGCACGGGCAACCAAGGTCAGTACCGAACTGGTAAATAGCTCGCCACCGGTGATCACAACTAATATCAGACCTAGGCTAAATGCCAAGCCACCAACAAAGCGCGACATCCCCCACGCCATATCACCGGCACCGGTTGTCACTGTGGTATAGAAGACAAACGCGATACCAATATGCATCCCTGCAGTGATTGCCAGCAGCAACGACTTCATCGGATCTTTGGTGGCCTTGCTTACACCTACCTCGGCCGCTTTCTCCGCCATTTGCGGCGGTAATAGCGAATCAAACTGATTCTGACACATATTGTTTGGCACCTGACACATCTTGAAACACACAAAATTAAGGAGGCGAGATAGTGACTTTTATCACACAAATATTCAAGCCATTGCCAAAACAATAATTCGAGATATACGAACGAATAACTCGGTTTTACCGAATCAACAAGTTATGTAAACATTGAGCAACACATCCATACGCCAAAGATTTATATAGCTCTAACATGCTGTCACATTGCCACTACATTTATACCCATCCGTGCATAGCAGTAGAATTGTATGCACCAGCAAAACAAATATACCGAGATCAAAAAAGGCGGCTTTAAGCCGCCTTTTCTTCACTTAATGAATAATTTCTTAACTACACCAGTTCAATCTGGCAAATGACATCATCATCAAACGACAACACTTTAAGCGTATCATTTTCCAATAGGCCATAGCTTGCTTGGTATTCGCCACGCGGAATCGTCACCGACCCAGGGTTGTAGACATAAAGCGCTTCCTTCCTTTCGGCAACCGGCAAGTGGGTATGGCCTGAAACCACGACATCACCATCACGTAAGCGCGGGTGTTTGTCACCGTTATACAGGTGACCGTGGGTTAGAAACAGCCGGCGGCCATTTGGCAGCAGCACAAGGTTATAGTCTGCCATCATCGGAAAATCCAACAGCATCTGGTCAACATCGCTGTCGCAGTTACCCCTGACCGCGGTGATCTTTTCTGCATGCTGATTGAGCTGCTCGGCCACGTCAATCGGTGCGTATCCCGCCGGCAACGCATTGCGCGGACCGTGGTTTAGTACATCCCCCAGCAGAATTAAGTGGTCAGCACCGCTTTGTTCAAACTTGGCTAGGGTACGACGGGTGCTTTCGGCACAGCCATGGATATCAGAAGCAAAAAACAATTTCATGTCAGGTGATCTTTCTTCGAAACAGGATGCAGAGATCCTACACCGAACCCCACGACAATGCCATTGTGCGGAATGTGACTACTCGTCGCGCAGCATGCCGTTCAGAACGATATTGTTGTAACTCACCATGCCAATGATCTTGCCACTCTCAATGACCGGCGCCCGGCTGATCCCAAAGCGTTCGAATAAGCGGGCACAATAGCGGACATCCATGGTGGCACTGACCGACAACGCAGGCTTAGTCATGATCTCATAGATGTTGGTCCGCTCCGGCGAACGGTCCAATGCCAATACATTCTTGGCAATGTCATTCATCAAAACGATTCCATATTCATCGTCATCATTCCGTTTGTTGACAATTAGGGCCTTGATTTGTTTTCTCTTGGCGATTCGGATTGCCTCTGCAACAGTGGTCAGCCCTTCGACAATCGCGTAGGTGTCCATCATTACATCCCGAACCCGGACCAATGTGTCATTATTCATAGCTTCGCCTCAACGACTTTGGTTAGTGTCTCAACCTGATGGGCCACACCCACCGCATCCTCAACATCGAGCTGTACCGCGATCCCTTGACCCGACGATGAATCAAAATCCCCGACATGCTCTATCGTTTCCAAAATAGTCCGAGCTAAATGTTCCTCAACGACAAACAAGATCACATCACGCTGGACATCGAGACCGAGACCGAAAAATGTTTTCTTCTGGTACAGCCCTTCACCGCGAGCATTGTTGATCACCGTCGCCCCGGTCGCCCCGGCTTTGCGGGCAGCATCTAAGACGGCATCGGTTTTCGAATCTTCAACAAAAGCCAATAACAGCTTAAAGCGCATTTTCTTCTCTCCTCTTTGCCTGCCTTGCCGACAACTGGGCATAACCCATTACCGTGATCATCGGAAACAAACTGGCGAATGCAATTAGCCCGAATCCATCGAGCATCGGGTTTCGGCCCGGCACAGTGGAAGCGAGCCCTAGGCCTAAGGCCGTCACTATCGGCACCGTTACCGTCGATGTTGTCACACCGCCAGAGTCATAGGCCAAAGGTACAATCATTTTCGGTGCAAAATAGGTCTGCACTACGACCACGCAGTAACCCGCCAAGATGTAATAATGCAGCGGATCACCGGCCACAATCCGATAACTGCCAAGAGCAATACCTACCGCTACCCCTAATGCAACCGCTACACGCAAGCCGTTAACACTGATTGTATCGCCTGAGACTTGATTGGCCTTCATCGCAACGGCTATCAAGGACGGTTCGGCTATGGTGGTACTGAAACCGATGGCTGCAGCAAAAATATACACCCAGTAATACTGGGTCCAAGGGATTTGATCTGGGATCCCCTCTCCACTGTCGAACAAAAAGTCCATGGCGGTTAACTGGGTTGCCATGGATTCACCCAGTGGGAACAAAGCCAGCTCAAGCCCCAGCAGAAAAAACGATAACCCGACAATAACGTAAACAAAGCCCAGTGCGACCCGGGGCCAATTGGTCACAGGACGGCGTAACACCGCGAGTTGGAAGCCAAAAATAATGATGGCGATCGGCAGGACATCACGTACCGTCATCAGCAAGGTAGTGAAAAAGTGGGGAATTATTCCGTTAAGATCTGTCATCCCAGCCCTCCTAATGCACCAGCATGCCGTAGGCCATGACAAATATCATGGGCGATAACGAGGCAAAAGCGATTAAGCCAAAACCGTCAACGATCGGATTACGGCCCTTGATCGATGATGCCAACCCCACACCTAGCGCAGCCACCAGAGGCACTGTGATGGTTGATGTCGTCACCCCGCCAGAATCGTAGGCAATTCCGACAATGGCCGCTGGCGCAAACCACGTCATGATCATCACCAACAAATAACCACCAATAATCATCCATTGGATAGGCCAACCTTTAAGTATCCGTATCACCCCAAGCATAATCGCAATCCCCACCGATAAGGCAACGGTTAGGCGCAAGCCGGTCGCATAATCCAACTGGCTCTCGGCATCCGGGGCGATCAAGCCCCCCTCGGCTGCGACTTTAGCCGCTTCGGCCGCAACGGCTGTGAGCGCGGGTTCTGCTATCGTTGTTCCAAACCCGAGACAGAAGGCAAATAATAGCAACCACCAGACACTGCCCTTGCTGGCAAAGGAGCGAGCCATCGACTCGCCGATAGGAAACAGCCCCATCTCCAGCCCAAATACAAACAGCGTTAACCCGACCACGACAAAAGCCAAGCCGACCAAGATCGGGCCTAGGTGTGGCAGTGGTTGCTGAAGAACAACCAATTGGAAAAAGCTGATCACCAAAATGATCGGCAATAAGTCACGCAGGCTCGATAACAAGGATTTCAGCAGGGCGAGCAAAAAAGTCATTCCACCTCCTGACTGTAGCCCGGCGTTTGAAAAAGGGTATACCTTCAAGGTACTCCCCATTAACAATTAGACACAGCTTTTATGTGCCAACACGAGAGGTAGCACACATAACCATATGTCATAAAGAAGATTGCTAACTATAACAAGCCATTGGTTTAGCTATACTTATATCTTGAGGGTTAACACCATTGAGTTTGGCAGGCACAGCCATAAAGGAGCAACATGAAAATATTAGTGACCGGCGGGACCGGCTTCATCGGCTCGGCATTAATTAATGCGCTAAAAGAGCATGATGTCACCGTATTGAGCCGCAACCCGGCTAAAGCCAGCCAAAACCTCGGCAGCAGGATCAACGCCGTTGCCTCCCTAGACCAATTCGAAAACCTTGATGGCTTTGATGCGGTTATTAATCTCGCTGGCGAGCCTATTATCAACAAACGCTGGAGCCCGCAGCAAAAAAAGAAAATTTGCCACAGCCGTTGGAGTCTGACAGAACAATTGGTCAAGAAGATACAAGCCAGCAGCCAACCGCCCCATACCTTTATCAGTGGTTCGGCTGTGGGGATCTATGGCGATCAGCAAGACACGGTCATCGATGAATCCTTTGCCGTCAGTCAACATGTTAACCACGATGACTTTGCCCACCATGTCTGCCAACAGTGGGAAGATATTGCCAATGAAGCCAACAGTGCTCAGACCCGGGTCTGCCTACTACGCACCGGTATTGTGCTAGGCAAGCATGGCGGCGCATTGGTGAAAATGCTGCCACCTTACCAATTGGGGCTTGGCGGGCCTATCGGCCATGGCTCGCAGTACACACCATGGATCCACCTGCAGGATATGGTGGACGCGATTGTCTTTCTGCTGCACAACACCTCTGCCACTGGCGCATTCAACCTAACGGCCCCCGAACCGGTGACCAACAAGGTATTCAGCCAATCTCTGGCCAGAGCCCTGCATCGTCCGCATATTTTGTTTACCCCCGCTTTTGTGCTGAAAATAGCACTTGGCGAAGCATCCTCCCTACTTTTGGAAGGGCAACGGGCTGTGCCAAAAAAGCTTGAGACACTCGGCTTTGATTTCAGCTACCGGGATATTGATTCGGCCCTCAAAGACATTATTGCTGCTTAATCTTTTCGCCTTCACCCTAAGGCTCCCTTTACATAAACAGTAAGGGGAGCCTGAGGGGCATTTACTGCAAATCAATCAACCACGTACCGGTAACAGCAGGCTACTGATCATCGAGCGGATGATCAACACCACCAATAGAAGAGACAGCAAAGGCACAACCAACCATACGCCCGGGTGCCAGCTAACTGGAAGCTCAAAGCCCCACTTCACCAAGGTGGCTACCACCGCTTCAGCCCCAGCAGCAGCCATCACACCTGCGAGCAAGGCCATAATGCCATACTCCCCCCATACCGTGGCCGATACCCTTTTTCGGCTGGCCCCCAAGGTGCGATACAAACGTATTTCGTCCCGGCGCTGAGCCAAGCTCAACCGCAACAGAGTCATCACCAATAGCAGCCCACTGACCACACCCAACCCCGCCAATACCGACAGCGACAGCGACACTTGCTGCATGATGCCCTGAATGCGAGTGGCCATGGTGCGCAAGTCAAGCAAGGTTACTGTTGGGTAATCCCGCCCGAGCTGGTTAACCACGGTCTCCTGATCAGCCTCGATACGGAAACTGACCAGCCAAGTGGCTGGCAATTCGGCCATCACATCTGACGTGAAGATAAAATAGAAATTGGGCCGCATATTACGCCATTCGACATCGCGAATACTGGTCACCTTGGCACTGAAAGGCTGGCTGTTGACGTTGAAAGACAGCTCATCGCCAACCGTAATCCCCAGCCGCTCGGCAATCCCAGATTCAACTGACACCCCACTTTCTGTACCCCATTCACCAGCAATCAACTCATTGTGGACTGGGATTGAATCACGCCAAGTGAAGTTGAGCTCACGACGCAATGACTCGTCACGCTCTTGGCTTCCTTGCTGGGCACGCTCCAGCAAGTCCTGTTGATTAATATGGGTTATCCGGCCACGGATCACCGGGTAACTATCAGAACGCATCACCTGCTGCTGATCCAAAACGTTTAAGTACTGCTGTTGCTGCTCTGGACTGATATTAAGGGCAAACACATTGGGAGCATCAGCGGGCAAGGTCTGCTGCCAGTCCGCGAGTAAATCGGAGCGAAGCAACCAGATCACCGACAGCAACATTAGCGAGCTAGTCAAGGCGGCCAACTGAGCTCCCGTCGCCATCGGACTGCGATTTATACGGCTCAGTGCCAAGGTAATTGCTGGCCCCCAGCGACCACGCTTAAGGCCCCTAACAATGGCTACCCCCAGCAAGGCCAACACACCCAAGATCAGTGCTAGTCCCAGCAGGGTTAGCCACATCAATCCGTTACTTCCTAACCAAAACAGACCAGCGACCAGAGGCAACAGTGCCAGCAGATAAGCTTTATTATTTCTCGGCCAATTTTCCTGCCGCTGGATCACCGAAATAGCGGGTGCATCGACCAATCGCAACAGCGGGATACCCATCCCGGGTATCGCGACTAATAAAGCGACCAAGACACTGACTAGCAGTGGTGTAAAACCGATCCCCGGCAGGGGGTCGGGTAAGACATCGACTAACGGTACACGCAGCAGATATTCGAGCAAAGCCCCGATGGCGATGCCGGCGACCAGAGCCAGAGCAAACAGCATTGCCAGCTGGCGAGCCAACCATAGCCATAACCATTTCCTGCTGGCACCTAAGCTCTTCATCATCGCCACTACCTCGGTTCGGGTAGAAGCATAATGCATACAGGTCAGCACCAAGGTCGCTGTCGCCATCAATATCACGAGGATCAGGGTCAAAGAGAGATATTGCCGTGCTTTTTCTATTACATCACCGGTACGTCCCTGCGAGGTTTCGCTTAACCAGCGCTCCCCCGGCTCAAGCTCTACTTGCTCCTGTAACGCCTTTAGCTGGCTATCCGCACCAGTGAAATACGCTCGGTACTGCACCCGGCTTCCCGGTTGGATCGCCCCGGTGCTTTCCAAATCGTCGGCGTGGATCAGCACGGCAGGCATTTGGCTAAAAGGGTTAAACGATAACTCAGGCTCTTGCACTATCGTCCCGCTAACCGTTAGCTCGGCATCACCAATCGCCAATACATCACCGGGCTTAACCTTCAATAGATCGAACAAACGCTCAGCCAACCACAGCTCACCAGGCTGAACTTGGTGATGGATTCCGGACGGCGTTTTCAGTTCGAGCTCGCCCCGAAGCGGGAAATCACTCTCGACACTTTTGACGCTGACCAGCTGCATCGCTTCATCGCTGAAGGCCATGGTGCCAAAACGAACCTGTTGGGAGACCACCAGACCCAGTTGGTCTGCTTTTTCCAGCGTTGGTGCCTCAACGGGGTTGGCCGAACGGAACACCAAATCAGCGGCAATCATGGATCGTCCCTGATCGACCATGATCTTCTCAACCCTAACCACCAATGCAGCTAAGGCAAATACGCAGGCAATAATCAGAGTCAGGGCAACGGCCACTGGCCATAACTGGCCATGCCACAGCTCGCGCCAACTCCATTTGAGTAGCATCGTGCGGTTTGTGGACGAAGCCTCAGATTGAATATCAGTCATTTCTGTCATGCGGCTACCAAGCTCCCACTTTCAAGCATCAAGGTCCGATCACAACGCTGTGCCAATTGCGGATCATGGGTTACCAACACCAAGGTAGTCCCGTGATCGCGATTAAGGGCAAACAGTAGTTCAATAATTGTAGCGGCAGTATGTTGGTCGAGATTACCGGTCGGTTCATCGGCAAACAGTACTCGTGGCCGGGTCATAAACGCCCTAGCCAGCGCAACTCGCTGCTGCTCACCACCGGATAACTGTGCAGGTAAATGTACTTCCCGTCCGGCAAGTCCGACTTTATTAAGGAGCTCACGCGCCCGCCCTTCATCAGCGTCTTCGCCTTTGATAATGGCCGGTAACATCACATTTTCCAAAGCAGACAGAGATGGGATCAACAAGAAGCTCTGGAAAACAAACCCTATACTGTCACTACGCAGTGCTGCTCGTGACTCATCATCCATCGCAGCCAGAGGCTTACCCAATAACTCAATACTACCTTGGCTAGGGATATCAAGGCCGGCTAACAAGGTCATTAAGGTTGACTTACCCGCCCCAGAAACACCGACCAAGGCAATTGCCTCGCCTTGCTCGACCTCGAGCGAAACATCCTGCAAAATGGTGAGTGACGAAGATGCGGTCGTCACCTGCTTGGACACTGATACAGCTTTAATCACGGATGTAGACATGATGCGATTCCTTTCAATCATTTTTGTTCTTGTTTTCACTCAGCACACCTTTGCTGCAACCCTAGTTGTACTGGGTGACAGCCTCAGCGCCGGATACCAAATGCAGGCTGAGCAGAGTTGGCCAAGCCTGTTGGATACTGAACTTGAGAAATATGGCCATGACGTCACCGTCATCAATGCCAGTATTTCCGGTGACACCACTGGCAATGGGATGGCTCGGCTTCCCCGCCTGCTGGAACAGCACCAACCCGATTTTGTCTTGATTGAGCTGGGTGCCAATGATGGGCTTAGAGGATTTCCTCCTACAACTATACGCAATAATCTTGGTGAAATGATCACCCAGATTGAACAGGCAGGCGCGTATCCACTGCTGATGCAAATATTTGTACCGCCAAACTACGGCAAGCGCTATAGCGATCAGTTTGCAAAAGTGTATCAAGATATCAGCAGCCAACTGGAAATCCCTCTGCTGCCCTTTTTCCTCGAGCACATAATACTCAAACAAGAATGGATGATGGATGACGGCCTGCACCCCAAACCTGACGCCCAGCCTTGGATAGCTGACTTCATGGCAAAAGAGCTCGCCCCACACCTCTAACAATTAAATTGACAAGGAATGCCCTCAATAATGGCAATGAATCCGCTCCGAACTCTGATCACCGGCTGCAGCAGCGGCATTGGTTACTACTGTGCAAAAACACTCCACCAACAAGGCCATCTGGTTATCGCCAGCTGCCGCCGACAAAGCGATGTCGAGCGCTTGAAAGAAGAAGGCTTACACTGCGTGCTTATGGATATGAATGATGAAGCTTCCATTGAGCAGGGATTTGACGAGGCACTTTCGATTGCAGGTGGCACATTGGATGTCCTGTTCAACAATGCCGCCTATGGTCAGCCTGGAGCCCTTGAAGATCTGCCAACCCATGCCCTGCGTCAACAGTTTGAAAGCAACCTGTTCGGATGGCACCACCTAACACGATTAGCAATTCCGGTGATGCTGGCCCAAGGTAGCGGTAAGATCGTCCAGAACAGTTCTGTTTTGGGCCTTGTCGCCATGAAATACCGAGGCGCCTACAATGCCAGCAAATTCGCCCTCGAGGGATATACCGATACCCTGCGCTTAGAGTTGGCCAATACATCAATCAAAGTCAGCTTGATTGAGCCCGGACCGATTGAGAGCCAGTTCAGAGCCAATGCCAAGGCAAAGTTCGAGCAATATATCGATATGGCGAGCTCCCGCCACTTGGCCAACTACCAGAACACACTAGACCGACTGGGCAAAGAGTCACCATCAGGCAAATTCACTCTTGGCCCCGAGGCCGTTTTGAAGCCATTACAAGCCATTATGGAAACCACTGAGCCGAAAGCCCGATATTATGTTACACAACCGACTTATATCTTCGGTTTCCTACGCCGTATTTTGCCTACTCGGCTGCTCGATTCACTGCTAATCAAAAGTGATTAATACGAAGAATTAGACATCAATCAAAAGATTACTCCAGCTAACACCGTTCAATAAACAAACAGCAATATAAGCCACTTACCAGTAAGCCGGTTCAAAAAAGCACCATGGGGAAAGAACAAACCTTTAAAAACACTGAATAGCCGGGCGGAAGTAAGATTTCCGCCAATAAAAGCAAGAAATGTAATATTTATGTCACACAGCACGGTTAAGCTTCTAGTGTAAATTGAGGTTGTTCCCTACCAGCCTTCATTTTTCTCCGTAACCGTTCCGAAATAGAAAAGAAGAAAGGTGTGACAATGACATTACGCCAAATAAATATGCTTTGTGTGTGTGTGACACTCGCATTGCTACTAACGTTTCAATAATACCAAACTGAATAATAGTCGGGTCATATCAGAGCCGTCTCTGCCACTTGAGAGCAATCCAAATTGATGAAGGTATAGTCGCCTACACCAAAGCAATTTGTAGCAGGTATTAAGCGACAGAGAGGCTCCTTTTTATTCTCTCTGATAGACCAGAATATTGCTCAGTTTGGTATATTGGAGAGCCTGGCCCTCCATTTTTGTTTGATCCGGTTTCACCAGCCTCTGCTGTATTTATTCAAGACCTACCATTAACTCAAGAACCACCTAGGTTAATTGTTGCCCCTGCCAGTACCATATCAACGCTTCACCTTGAAAATTCACGCCTTCCCCCCCATAACTAGTTCAACAAAGAAATTTATGGCCTACGCGCTTTTTCAGAAGTCCAGGGAGTGAAGATAAACCCATGTATGACCAATTAGCCATCGAACTGAATGAACAGAATCTTCAACAGGTGATCGAGCAATCGATGAAAAACCCTGTGGTGATCAGTTTTTGGGCCCCATCTATGCCTGAAACTGCTGAAGTTAATCAAATTTTGGAAAAGCTGGCAGCGTCTTACCAAGGCCAGTTCACCCTTGCGACCCTAAACTGCGAAGCTCAGCCAATGGTTGCAGGTCAGTTTGGTGTACGCAGCCTACCGACCGTCGCAATGTTCAAAGACGGCCAACCTGTTGATGGCGCTGCCGGCCCGCAAACCGAGCAAAGCCTAGCCGAAATGTTGGCTAAGCACCTGCCAAGTCAGGAAGAACTTGCCCTGAAAGCAGCATTGGAGCAAGTCGACAACCAGCAGTACAACGAGGCTTTACCGGTACTGCGTGAACTTGCCGCCAAGTTTGCTCAAAACAGTGTGATCAACTTAGCGATTGCCGAATGTCTACTGGGAACTTCACAGTTCGACGAGGCTGAAACCTTGCTTGCCACCATCCCGATGCAAGATCAAGATGCCAAGTACAAGGGCCTGATGGCAAAACTAGAATTGCACCAGCAAGCTAGTGATTCCCCGGAGATCCGCCTGTTGGAAGAAAAGCTGACGGCAGAACCCGACAATCGTGATATTGCCTTTGAACTGGCCGTTCAGTATAGCCAAGTTGAACGTGCAGAAGAGGCATTGGAATTGCTCATCAAACTGCTTCGTAAAGACATGAACTTTGCAGATGGTGCAGCGAAGAAGAGCATGATGGACATTCTGGCCGCTCTTGGCCAAGGTAATGCCGTTGCCAGCAAATACCGCCGTCAGCTTTACTCACTGCTTTACTGAGTACATACAGCGACTCAAAGCCAATGATAACAAGGCAGGGGAAAATCCCTGCCTTTTCTTTTGTCTCAGCTGTTCCGGCATAAACCTTCAATAATTGGACAACTCGCCCCTTCATCCCCAGGGCACTGCTTGGTCAGAGCTTCCAAGGTTTGCTTCATTTCCAACAACTCTTTGATCTTTTCATCTATCTCGACCAACTTTTGCTCGGCCTTGGCTTTGACGTCAGCACTGCGCCGCAGTGGATCACGGGAAAAAGCCAATAGTTCGCGGCCTTCATCCAGGGTAAAGCCGACCAAGCGCGAGCGCCGGATCAAATGCAGCTCATCGATATGCTTTGCACTGTACTGACGGTAACCGTTCGCCGCCCGACCAGGCGGTGAAATAATGCCTTTATCCTCATAGAAGCGAATCGTCTTGGTTGTCAGCCCGGTCTGTTGGGCCACTTCACTGATGTTCATACTCATCCTTACAGTTAATGGAAGGTTATGCGTATTAGTATTCGCGGTCTCAGAACCGATGACAAGCTCATTTTCGCTTTTCAAGACAAAATTCAAAATGTATTGACCTTCCAGTTGATGGAAGCTTTAAAATAGATTTAAGTGAATCAAACTGTATCATCAGTAAGGCTTCAATATGGTCGAATTAACCCTGCCGCTAAGCAAAGTGCGCTGCATGAATTGCGCCAATAAAATCAAAGCGGCTCTCACTGAAATTCCAGGCATCAAGTCCGTTGATGTCAATACAGAGCGGGCTAACCTGCAGGGCGACTTTGCCCCACAGGCGGCAGTCGATGCCATCACCCAGCTTGGATACGAAGTAGGCTACCACTACCAACTACCACTTACTGGCCTGTCATGCGGCAAATGTGTCCGCAAGGTCAAGGATGCACTGGACAGCCACCCCGGTATATTTTCTTCAAATGTCAGCAAAACTGAACTTACCGCTAGCGGTAGCCTACCGGAGTCGCAACTGATCGCGCTAATAGAATCGCTCGGTTTCAGTGTACCGGCTCATGATGAAGAACTAGCAGAGACAACATCAAACACCTACGAGCTATCCTTGTCAGGACTAAGCTGCGGGAAGTGTGTCGCCAAAGTAGAAGCCTTACTGGAACAACACAACGACGTTGCTCGTTTCACGGTGACTAAAACCCATGCCTGCGTGCAAACAACACTGGGGCAAACGGAAGTTATCGCCTTAATTAAAGCCGCCGGTTTCGGTGCCTCTCCAGCACCGACTCAACCGAAAACAAGCGACATATCACCAATAGTAGCCATCGCTGAGAGTGCTAAAACTGCACCTGTGATAAGCCAATCACCTGCCGGCAACCAACCCCGCGCTAGCGAGCGACAGGAAAACCTTTCTTCACAGAAAAACACCGTCTCACAACAGTTTATTTTATCGGGCATGACCTGCGCCAGCTGCGTTAGCTCAGTCGAAAAGGCGATCCAAAGCGTCTCCGGGGTAACATCCTCCAGCGTCAATCTCGCCGAAAGAACCGCTCTGGTGAGCGGTACCGCAGATAGCCGCCTAATCATCCAAGCGATTGAGGATGCAGGCTATCAAGCAGAACTGTCAGAGGATGAACTCACACGTCGTCAACGTCAGCAAGCCCAGAACGAACAAGTTTACCGCCAGCATATCAAGAACGCCTATATTGCACTGGCTCTCGGTGGTCCGCTCATGGCTTGGGGGGTATTTGGCGGCAGTATGATGATCACCTCGACAGCAGACCAGTTAGGCTGGGGGGCAATTGGCCTTATCACCCTATTACTGCTTGCAACAGTAGGTAAACATTTCTTCGTCAATGCCTGGAAAGCCTTCAAACACCATCGTGCTTCAATGGACACCCTGGTTGCATTGGGAACCGGTGCAGCTTGGCTGTATTCGATGTTGGTGGTACTGGTGCCTGACTGGTTGCCGATGCAAGCCAGACATGTGTATTTCGAAGCCTCGGCAATGATTTTAGGTTTGATCACCCTAGGCCATGCCTTGGAAGCCCGTGCCCGCAGCCGAACCTCCAAAGCGCTTGAACAGCTGATGGATTTGCAACCACAAACCGCCATTATCGTACACAACGGTGAAGAGCGGGAAGTGCCCCTAGCCGACGTCCGTACCAGCATGGTCCTGCGTCTCCACCCCGGTGCCAAGGTCCCGGTCGATGGACAAATCATCGAAGGGCAAAGCTACATCGATGAGTCAATGCTGACCGGTGAGCCAATCCCGGCCAACAAAAAAGCCGGCGATACCCTCCACGCCGGTACGATCAACCAGCACGGTAGCCTCCTGTTTACCGCAGAGAAAATTGGCCGAGATACCATGCTGGCAAGGATCATTGATCTGGTTCGCCAAGCACAGAGTAGTAAGCCGGCACTGGCAAGGCTCGCCGATTCCATTTCCGCTGTTTTTGTGCCTGCCGTCATGATCATCGCTATCGTCACGGCCATGATCTGGTACTACTTCGGGCCAGAGCCCTCGTCAGTTTATATGCTGGTGACAGCCACTACCGTGCTGATCATCGCCTGCCCTTGCGCTCTGGGTCTTGCTACCCCGATGTCAGTGACAGTGGGCGTCGGCCGCGCCGCTGAATACGGGGTATTGATCCGAAACGCCGAAGCGCTGCAAATCGCGGCCGATGTCGATACTGTGGTGTTGGACAAAACCGGTACCCTGACAGAAGGTAAGCCCGCACTCGTCGACAGTAACTGTTATAACGGCTTCAACAAAGGTCAACTGTTAGTACTGGCAGCCAGTCTTGAGCAAGGTTCCGAGCACCCCCTCGCAACCGCTATTGTTAACGCAGCCAAAGTAGAAGCACTCAGCCTAGAGCCGCAACAACATTTTCTGGCCCAGCCCGGCTTTGGTATCAGCGGCGAAGTGTTAGGCCACAGCGTGTTGCTGGGTAACCAGAAGTTAATGGGCCAGCACCAGATAGAGCTCGAGTTCGCCAATAAAGCGGCCGAAAGTGCCAGCGAACAAGGGGCTACGCCGATTTATGTTGCCGTCGATGGCCAACTGGCAGGCTTGTTGGCCGTCAGCGATCCGATCCGTCATGATTCGGTGGCAGCTATCAAGCGCATGAAAAAGATGGGACTTGAGGTCATCATGCTCACGGGTGATATTCCAACAACCGCCAATGCCATCGCCAAACAAGCAGGTATCGACCATGTCATAGCAGGTGTACTACCTGACGGTAAAGCCAGCGAAGTGGAAAAGATCCAGCAACAAGGTAAACGGATTGCTATGGTCGGTGACGGCATCAATGATGCCCCTGCCTTAGCCCAAGCCGATATCGGTATCGCAATGGGCAGTGGCAGTGATGTCGCCATCGAAAGCGCCCAGCTGACTCTGGTGCGTCACTCCCTGCATGGTGTACCCGATGCATTGCAGCTTTCTAAGGCAACGCTTCGAAACATGAAGCAGAACCTGTTCGGAGCCTTTGTGTACAACACACTGGGTATTCCGGTTGCAGCAGGGATCCTATTCCCGTTCACCGGCACCTTGCTCAGTCCTGTGGTGGCCGGTGCGGCCATGGCACTGTCTTCCATTACCGTTGTCAGCAATGCCAACCGGTTAAGGCTGTTCAAGCCTGATGGCAAAGACAAACAAGGTACTCAGCCCCATTCACAACCAAAGACGGAGCGTTAACATGGTCGCTATTATCGGCACCCTTGCCATTGCCTTTATTGTCTGGTGGTTCTGGCTCCAGCCAAAATAGACCTACCCGACCCTGTCATGAGCTGATATAACAAACAGATCACTGGTTATATCAGCTCACAGGATCATTATGCTGAAATCACTCTTCACCCGTGCCACATTACTTCTGCCCTTCATTGCTACCAGCGTTGTTGCCGAACCTCTGGTTTGGCAGGCTCAAGATGCCGACCGACAATTTATCATCCTTGGCTCAATCCATGCCGGTGACGATAACTTCTACCCCCTGCCGACAGCGTTTACCACCCATTGGGACAGTGCCGATGCCCTCGTCGTTGAGGCCAATATCCTCAAACCTAGCTCGGCACAACTCAACCCAGCAATCGCAACAACGGCCCAGATGCTGACAGACAGTGAGAAACAGTCACTTACTGCCACTGCCAAACAAGCTGGGATATCGTCTTCACCATTGCTTAGCTCGCCACCTTGGTTGGCAGCAATCAGCCTACAGATGAAGATGGCCGAGCAAGCGGGGCTGAGCCCAGATAGAGGCATTGATATCACCTTGCTCAAACGTGCCCAGGCCAAACAGATGCCTATCCTCGAGCTGGAAAGTATCGAACAGCAACTACGTTTGATGGAGCAACTCGATGATCACGGTAAAGATCTTCTGATGACTACGGTCAATGAGTGGGAAGAGATGACAAATCAGCTCTCTTGCCTGATCAGTGCCTGGCAGGCCGGAGATCAACAACAGCTCGCAACCCTGTTTGATGACAGCCAGTACACCGACGAAACCGACGCCGCCCTCATCAACGACCGCAACCATGACTGGGCAAAACAGCTAACAGGCGATCCGATGTATCAACGAGGTAAATTCTTGATCGTGGTCGGTGCCATGCACCTACTAGGGGAGGAAGGGCTGCCTGCACTGCTTAAACAGCGAGGCTTTTCAATCAAGCAGCTGAGCCAAAGCGAGCAGGTATCTTGCGGTTAGAAGCTATACCTAAGCGCTATTCATCGTATTGAGCGTCAGTGGTCGGTGAAGAGGCCAAAACAAGGAAGCAGGAAACCCCGACCCTCTGGTCCACCACGCCCAAGAGCCAGAGATGCGCGACCAAGCTACGCTATTCACCGATTACGTTGTTTACCGATATTGGTACGCCTGAAATGAAAAAAGCCCCAACTGCGCGTCCCGGTCTTTCTGACGAGGCTTTCAATAGTGGTCGGTGAAGAGGCCAAAACAAGGAAGCAGGAAACCCCGACCCTCTGGTCCACCACGCCCAAGAGCCAGAGATGCGCGACCAAGCT